>CALHAO010000118.1 GCA_937931765.1 uncultured Thiotrichaceae bacterium | reverse complement strand
ACTTCAGGTAATAAGCCTGAGTGGATGATCATGAGCGTGCTGCCGGTGTTACCACCGGATCTGCGTCCGCTGGTGCCATTGGATGGTGGTCGTTTCGCAACATCAGATCTGAATGATTTGTACCGTCGCGTTATTAACCGTAATAACCGTCTGAAGCGCCTGTTGGAGCTGAATGCACCTGACATCATTGTACGCAATGAGAAACGTATGCTGCAGGAATCTGCTGATGCGTTATTAGATAATGGTCGTCGCGGCCGTGCGATTACTGGCTCTAATAAGCGTCCGTTGAAATCTTTGTCTGACATGATCAAAGGTAAGCAGGGTCGTTTCCGTCAGAACCTTCTGGGTAAGCGTGTTGATTACTCCGGTCGTTCGGTGATTGTGGTTGGTCCGACGTTGCGTTTGCATCAATGCGGCCTGCCTAAGAAAATGGCGCTTGAGTTATTCAAGCCGTTTATCTTCGGTAAATTACAGCGTCGTGGCCTGGCTACAACGATCAAGGCAGCTAAGAAGCTGGTTGAGCGTGAAACAGCTGAAGTTTGGGATATTCTGGCGGAAGTTATCCGTGAGCATCCGGTTATGCTTAACCGTGCGCCGACACTGCACAGACTGGGTATTCAGGCATTTGAGCCGCAGTTAATTGAAGGTAAAGCGATTCAGTTGCATCCATTGGTTTGTGCTGCGTTTAATGCTGACTTCGATGGTGATCAGATGGCGGTACACGTGCCATTGTCACTGGAAGCCCAGTTGGAAGCGCGTAGCCTGATGATGTCGACAAACAATGTGTTGTCGCCAGCTAACGGTGATCCGATTATCGTGCCTTCGCAGGATGTTGTACTAGGTTTGTACTACATGACGCGTGAAGCTATTGGTGCGAAGGGTGAGGGGATGGTGTTCTCCGGCCCGCAGGAAGCGCAGCGTGCTTATGAAACCGGTCATGCATCATTGCATGCAAAGGTTAAGGTGCGGATTACGGATCATGTTAAAGATGAAGATAACGATGATCCTGCTGCTGAGTTTATTTCTCGCACCCGTTTGGTAGATACAACGGTAGGCCGGTCAATTCTGACCAGTATTATGCCTAAAGGTCTGCCTTATGAGTTATTCAATCAGACACTGAAAAAGAAAGCGATCTCGCGTTTGCTGGATGCAGCTTACCGTTCTGTGGGAATGAAAGAGTCGGTTGTTTTTGCTGATCATCTTATGTATACGGGTTATCGTTATTCTACCCGCGCTGGCGTTTCATTCTGTGCGGATGACATGATTATTCCGGAGAAGAAGATAGAATTACTGTCTGCTGCGGAAGAAGATGTCAAAGAAATTCAGCGTCAGTTCGAAGGCGGTCTGGTTACTCAGGGCGAGCGCTACAATAAGGTAGTTGATATCTGGGCGCGTACCAATGACCTCGTTGCTAAGGCGATGATGGAAAAGATTGGTGTTGAGACGGTCACTGATGCGGAAGGTAATCCGGTTCTGGATGATGCGGGGAATGAGGTTGAGCAGGAGTCATTTAACTCAATCTATATGATGGCTGATTCCGGTGCGCGTGGTTCTCCGGCTCAGATTCGTCAGTTGGCAGGTATGCGTGGTTTGATGGCCAAGCCGGATGGTTCGATCATCGAAACACCGATTACCTCTAACTTCCGTGAGGGTCTGACTGTACTTCAGTACTTTATTTCTACGCACGGTGCGCGGAAAGGTCTGGCGGATACCGCACTTAAAACAGCAAACTCGGGTTATCTGACACGTCGTTTGGTGGATGTGGCTCAGGATATGGCGGTTGTACTGGATGATTGTGGTACCAGTCGCGGTATGTTGATGCGTCCTATCATCGAAGGTGGTGATGTGGTTGAAGGTCTGGCCAAACGTGTGCTGGGCCGTGTTATTGCGCAGGATGTTTCGCGTGATGATGAGGTTGTAGTTCCTGCGGGTACTTTGGTTGATGAGTATTGGGTAAATGAAATTGATCGTTTGGCGATTGATGAATTAGTCGTTCGTTCTGCTATTACCTGTGAAGCCAACTATGGTGTTTGTCGCCAATGTTATGGTCGTGATTTGGCACGTGGTCACTTGGTTTGTAAGGGTGAGTCTGTCGGTGTTATTGCGGCTCAGTCTATTGGTGAACCGGGTACTCAGTTGACTATGCGTACCTTCCATATCGGTGGTGCGGCGAGTCGATCAGCTGCAGAGAGCGGTATCGCCGTTAAGTCAACGGGTAAAGTGAACCTGATTAACGTTAAGACAGTTACTAATGCTCAAGGTAATCTAGTGGCAGTTTCTCGTTCTGGTGAGTTGAGTGTGGTCGATGATAACGGGCGTGAGAGAGAGCGTTATAAGCTGCCATATGGTGCGACTTTGATGGTTGCCAGTGGTGAGTCGATTGATGCTGGTCAGAAAGTAGCTCAATGGGACCCGCATACGCATCCGATTATTTCGGAAGTATCCGGCCGTATCGAATTCCTTGATTTCAATGATAATGTCACTGTTCAAACTAAAGTGGATGAAATCACCGGATTATCTTCGATTGAAGTAATGGACCCGAAAGCTCGTCCGAGTTCGGGGCGTGATTTGCGTCCGACGGTGCGTTTATTGGATGAGAATGGTGAGAGTATTTTCTTTGAAAATACTAAGATTCCGGTTCAATATCCGCTGCCAGCTGGCGCATTGGTCACCACGACTAATGGTGCTGATGTGGGCGTTGGTGATGTAGTCGCTCGTTTGCCTCAGGCATCATCGAAGACGCGTGATATTACGGGTGGCTTGCCACGTGTTGCTGACTTGTTTGAGGCGCGTAAGCCAAAAGACGGTGCAATTCTGGCTGAGAAAACCGGTACGATCTCGTTCGGTAAAGAGACCAAGGGTAAGCAGCGTATTGTTATCACTGGTGAAGATGGTGAGGCGTACGAAGAGCTGATTCCTAAGTGGCGCATGTTGGATGTGTTTGAGGGTGAGAAAGTGACTCAGGGTGAGGTTATCGCTGACGGTGAGCCGCATCCACATGACATCCTGCGTTTGTTAGGAGCGACTGCTCTGGCTGAGTACCTGGTGAAGGAAATTCAGGATGTTTATCGTCTGCAGGGTGTAGGTATCAATGATAAGCACATTGAGGTGATTGTTCGCCAGATGATGCGCAAAGTTGATATTTATGACGCAGGTGATAGTGAGCAGTTCCTGCGGGGTGAGCAAACTGATTTCTGGCGCGTGATTGAAGAGAACAAGACCTTGCAGGCGGCGGGTAAGTTACCGATTAAGTTCATTCGTGTGCTGATGGGTATTACTAAAGCTTCTTTGGTGACTGACTCATTTGTATCCGCAGCTTCCTTCCAGGAAACGACACGGGTGTTAACTGATGCTGCTGTACGTGGTGCGCGTGATGAATTACGTGGTTTGAAAGAGAACGTTATTGTAGGGCGCTTGATTCCTGCCGGTACCGGTCTTGCCTACCATGAAAAGCGTCGTCGTGAGCGTAATCCGTTCCAGTTGGAGGATGCGTTTGCAGCCGAGCAACCTGAAGTTGAAATCACACCGGCTTTGGCGGTGGAAGAGGTGCCTGCGACTGAGTCGGTAGCCTCAGGCACTGAATAAAAGTTCTAAATAGCTATTTAGTTCTTTGATAGAGACAGGGCGATTTTTCGCCCTGTTGTCTTTGTGAGTCATCAATGTTATGACTAATAAGTCGACATGATGATTTTGCAAGGAAGATATTGACAACAAAGGCAAACATGCCTTGACAGATGCTCAGCGCATCCCTAAAATCTTGCGACCTTTAATAGACCGGCGATACCGGTCTGTTGTTCTTATGGGGGTTGCAAATAGCAAATTACCCTCATGCAGGTTACGGAGAATTTTTTTTAATGGCAACGATTAACCAGTTGGTGCGCAAGCCGCGCAAACGCAAAGCTGAAAAGAGCAACGTACCCGCGTTGGAGGCTTGTCCGCAGCGTCGTGGTGTTTGTACCCGTGTTTATACAACTACGCCTAAAAAGCCTAATTCGGCTTTACGCAAGGTTGCACGTGTACGTTTAACTAATGGCTTTGAAGTCACTAGTTATATTGGTGGTGAAGGACATAATCTTCAGGAACACTCGGTGGTTCTGATTCGTGGCGGTCGTGTAAAAGATCTGCCAGGTGTTCGTTATCACACTGTTCGCGGTAGCCTTGATACTCAGGGTGTTAAAGACCGTAGACAGGGCCGTTCCAAGTATGGCGCTAAGCGTCCTAAAAGCTAATTGAGTTGAGAATCTAGAAATGCCTAGAAGAAGAGAAGTCCCCAAACGCGAAATTTTGCCTGATCCGAAGTTCGGAAGCGAAATGCTAAGCAAGTTCATGAATGCTGTAATGAAAGACGGCAAGAAAGCTGTTGCTGAAAAAATCATTTATGGTGCGCTTGAAGAAATTAGCCAGAAGAAAGGTGGTGATGGCCTGTCTGTGCTGAATGATGCGCTGGAAAATGCTCGTCCTTCAGTGGAAGTTAAAGCTCGCCGTGTTGGTGGTGCGACTTACCAGGTGCCGGTTGAAGTACGTCAGTCGCGCCAGAATGCATTGGCTATGCGTTGGTTGATTGATGCTGCGCGTAAGCGTGGTGAGAAGTCGATGGCACGTAAGCTGGCTGGTGAGTTGATTGATGCTGCTGAAAAGCGTGGTTCTGCTGTGAAGAAGCGTGAAGATACGCATCGCATGGCTGAAGCAAATAAGGCATTTGCTCACTTCCGCTGGTAAGTAGTAGCTAACAGGATAATACTCGTGGCACGCACAACTCCTATTGAGCAGTATCGTAATGTCGGCATCATGGCACATATTGATGCAGGCAAAACAACGACAACTGAAAGGATTCTGTTTTACACGGGTATTTCGCACAAGATCGGTGAGGTTCATGATGGTGCAGCTGTTATGGACTGGATGGAACAGGAGCAAGAGCGAGGAATAACTATTACGTCTGCCGCCACTACTTGTTTCTGGTCCGGAATGGATCAGCAGTTTGCTAAACACCACATCAATATTATTGATACGCCGGGGCATGTCGATTTCACTATTGAAGTCGAGCGATCGTTGCGGGTATTGGATGGTGCGGTTGCTGTATTTTGTGCAGTTGGTGGTGTGGAGCCACAGTCAGAAACGGTTTGGCGTCAGGCAAATAAGTATGGCGTTCCGCGAATAGCTTTCGTAAATAAAATGGATCGGATCGGCGCTGATTTTTTGCGTGTAGTTGATCAGATTGAAGAGCGTTTGGGGTCTAACCCGGTTCCGCTTCAGCTACCTATTGGTGCTGAAGATGACTTTAAAGGTGTAGTCGATTTGGTGCTTATGCAGGCTATCTTCTGGGATGAAGATAACATGGGTGCCACTTATACGGCGGAGCCTATACCTGCGAATATGCAGGATGAGTGCCAAGAATGGCGCGAAAAGATGGTTGAAGCTGCGGCCGATGCTAATGATGATTTGATGAATGAATACCTTGAAAATGGTGAGCTGACAATTGATGCCATTTATCAGGGTCTACGTCTGCGAGCGCTGTCCGGTGAAATTGTTCCGGTATTGTGTGGTTCTGCCTTTAAAAATAAAGGCGTGCAGGCAATGCTGGATGCGATAGTACGTTACATGCCTTCGCCTTTAGATGTCCCGGCCATTACTGGCGTGAAAGATGATGCAGCTGAAACAGCTGATGAGCGTCATGCTTCTGATAGCGAGCCTTTTGCGGCATTGGCTTTTAAGGTGGCTACTGATCCCTTTGTCGGTACCCTGATATTTTTCCGTGTTTATTCCGGCGTACTGAAAACCGGCGACACTGTGTATAACGCAGTTAAGGGTAAGCGAGAACGAATTGGTCGTATTATGCAAATGCATGCCAATTCACGTGATGAAGTGCAAGAAGTTCGTGCTGGTGATATTGCAGCAGCAGTAGGCCTAAAAGATGTGACGACGGGTGAAACCTTGTCTGCTTTGGATTCTGTCATCACACTTGAGCGTATGGACTTTCCTGAGCCAGTGATTTCTGTGGCAGTAGAGCCGCGTTCACAGGCTGATCAGGAGAAGATGGGGATGGCACTGGGTAAACTGGCTCAGGAAGACCCCTCATTTCGTATTCATACTGATCAGGAATCAGGCCAGATAATTATTTCCGGAATGGGTGAGTTGCATCTGGATATTATTGTTGACAGGATGAAGCGAGAGTTTAAAGTCGGGTGTAATGTCGGTGCGCCACAAGTGGCTTACCGGGAAACTATTCGCAGTACAACTGAGATTGAAGGGAAATTCATTCGTCAGACTGGTGGTAAAGGCCAGTATGGCCATGTTTGGCTGCGCCTTGAGCCACTACCTGAAGGTGGTGGTTATGAATTCGAAGATGCGGTCGTTGGCGGTGCGATACCACGAGAGTTTATTCCCTCTATTGATAAAGGTATCCAGGAACAGATGTCCGGTGGTGTTCTGGCCGGTTATCCTCTGGTTGATATGAAAGCGACTTTGTATGATGGCTCATTTCATGATGTTGATTCTAATGAGATGGCTTTCAGAATTGCGGCAGTGATGGCGGTGCGCGATGGTGTCATGCAGGCTGACGCAGTACTGCTTGAGCCGATGATGAAAGTCGAAGTGGTAACCCCGGAAGATTATATGGGCGATGTGATGGGTGATCTTACACGTCGTCGGGGAATTGTTCAGGGTATGGATGATTCGCCAGCTGGAAAAATTATACGTGCGGAAGTGCCGCTGGGTGAAATGTTTGGTTATGCAACTGCTGTTAGATCAGCAACGCAGGGTCGTGCATCTTATTCAATGGAGTTCGCTAAATACGCGGAAGCACCTGCAAGTGTCTTGCAGGCAATTTTGAAAAGAAGGTAAGTTGTAATGGCAAAGGCAAAATTTGAGCGTGACAAACTGCACGTGAATGTAGGTACGATTGGTCACGTTGATCACGGTAAGACAACGCTGACGGCAGCAATTTCTATCGTTCAGGGCAAGAAATTTGGTGGTGACACTAAAGATTTTAGTCAGATTGATAATGCGCCTGAAGAAAGAGAGCGTGGTATCACGATTTCTACGTCTCACGTAGAATATGAATCAGAAACTCGTCACTATGCGCACGTTGATTGCCCGGGTCATGCCGATTACGTTAAGAATATGATCACCGGTGCAGCACAGATGGATGGTGCTATTCTGGTTTGTTCTGCTGCTGACGGCCCTATGCCTCAGACGCGTGAGCATATTCTATTGTCTCGTCAGGTAGGTGTTCCATACATCGTTGTGTTCATGAATAAATGTGACATGGTTGATGATGAAGAGCTGCTTGAATTGGTTGAGATGGAAATTCGTGAGCTGTTAGATATTTATGAATTCCCTGGTGATGATACGCCAATCATTCAAGGTTCTGCGTTGAAAGCGTTGGAAGGTGATCAGTCGTCTATCGGTGAGCCTGCGATTCAGGCATTGATTGATGCGCTGGATACTTATATTCCTGATCCGGAGCGCGCTATTGATGGTGCTTTCCTGATGCCGGTAGAGGATGTGTTCTCTATCTCAGGTCGTGGTACGGTAGTTACAGGTCGTATTGAGCGCGGAATCGTTAAGGTGGGTGAGGAAGTGGAAATTGTGGGTATCAAAGATACCGTCAAGAGTACCGTCACTGGCGTTGAAATGTTCCGTAAGTTGCTTGATCAAGGTCAGGCAGGCGATAACGTAGGTCTGTTGTTACGTGGTACTAAGCGTGAAGACGTTGAGCGTGGTCAGGTTCTGTGTAAAGCGGGTTCTATTACGCCACATACTAAATTTGAAGCAGAAGTTTATATTCTGTCAAAAGATGAAGGTGGTCGTCATACGCCATTCTTTAACGGTTATCGTCCGCAGTTTTACTTTCGCACCACAGATGTGACGGGTGCTTGTGATCTGCCGGAAGGTATCGAAATGGTTATGCCGGGCGACAACGTTAAGATGGTTGTTTCCCTTATTGCGCCAATCGCTATGGAAGATGGTCTGCGTTTCGCAATTCGCGAAGGTGGTCGTACTGTTGGTGCTGGTGTTGTTGCTAAAATTGTTGAGTAATATTTATTATGTCTGATCAAAGAATACGGATTCGTCTGAAAGCGTTTGACCATCGTCTTATCGATCGTTCAGCGCTGGAAATTGTTGAAACAGCTAAGCGTACTGGTGCGCGTGTAAAAGGGCCTATCCCTTTGCCTACACGTATTGAGCGTCACACCATTCTTACTTCTCCGCACGTCAATAAGGATGCGCGTGATCAGTATGAGATCCGTACGCACAAACGTTTGATGGATATTGTTAATCCAACTGACAAGACTGTTGATGCGCTGATGAAGCTGGATCTGGCTGCAGGCGTAGATGTTCAAATTAAGTTGAACTGATTTGAAATAAACACTTAACGTGCGTTAACTTTATATGTATAATGCGCGGCTTTCTTCGGCTCGACACTTGTGTTGAGCCGAGTTTTTCTAAAGACAAAAATTCAGTAATTCACCTATTTACGGTGATTGAAGAGGTAAGCAAATGGCTATCAGTCTATTGGGTCGGAAAGTGGGTATGACCCGGATTTTCGGTGAAGCAGGAGATGCAATTCCTGTTACCGTTCTGGAGATTGCGCCGAATCGTGTGTCTCAGGTGAAGACAATCGATTCTGATGGCTATGAAGCAATTCAGTTGTCTGTTGGTGAGAGAAAAGCATCACGGGTAACTAAGCCGGTTGCTGGGCATTTTGCGAAAGCGGGTGTTTCTGCTGGAACGTTTGTCCGTGAATCACGTGTTGATTCTGCTGCTGAATATGAAGCAGGTGCCGAGCTGACTGTTGCTTTGTTTGAAGCAGGCCAGAAAGTTGATGTTTCGGGTGTGAGTAAAGGTAAAGGTTTTGCCGGTACGATCAAGCGTCACAACTTTAAAGGTAAAGATGCAACGCACGGTAACTCGATTTCTCACCGTACTCCAGGTTCTATCGGTCAGAACCAGACACCAGGGCGTGTTTTCCCTGGCAAAAAGATGTCTGGTCAGATGGGTAACGTAAATACAACCACTCAGTGTTTGGAAGTGGTTCGTGTAGATGTGGAGCGTAATCTGGTGTTGGTTAAAGGTGCTGTTGCAGGTGCGACGGATGGTAATATTTCCATTAAGCACTCTGTGAAGGCATAAGGATTAGATATGGAATTGCAAATAGCTAATGGCGGATCTGTTGCGGTAAGTGATACAGTATTCGGTCGCGATTTCAATGAAGGGCTGGTACATCAGGCGGTTGTTGCTTATATGGCAGCAGCACGTTTAGGTACAAAAGCTCAGAAGAGTCGTTCAGATGTTAGTGGTGGTGGTGCTAAGCCATTTCGCCAGAAGGGCACCGGTCGTGCACGTGCAGGTACTATTCGTAGTCCTTTGTGGCGTTCTGGTGGTACCACATTTGCGGCACGTCCTCGTGACTATACGCAGAAGCTGAATAAGAAAATGTATCGTGCGGCGATGAGCTCTATTCTTTCAGAGTTGGTTCGTCAGGATCGTTTGGTTATTGTTGATGCTATTGATTGTGAAGATGGCAAAACAAAAACAATGACAGCTAAGTTGAAAGACTATGGTACTAATAATGTGTTGTTAGTTCCTGAAGTTGATGACGTTAATGTTCTGTTGGCTTCGCGCAATATTCCTTATTGTGAAGTTGCCTCTGTCACAGGGCTGAATCCGGCAAGTTTGGTAGGCCATGAGAAAGTGGTGATGACTAAAGGTGCTGTTGAGAAGGTTCAGGAGTGGTTAGGATGAATCAGGATCATTTATATCAGGTATTGTTGGCTCCACGCATGACTGAAAAAACAGTTTTGCTTTCAGAGTCTTCAAACCAGTACGTCTTCAAAGTTGCAACTACTGCAACTAAAAAAGATGTTAAACAGGCAGTTGAGATGCTTTTTGAAGTAAAAGTAGATCGTGTTCAAACTGTCAATGTAAAAGGTAAGCAGAAGAACTTTAGCCGTCGTTCCGGTAAGCGGAGTGATTGGAAAAAGGCGTATATTCGCCTGGCTGAAGGTCAGTCACTTGATGCTTCAGCTGAATAAGGAATAGGTTAGTCATGGCAGTTGCAAAAGCAAAACCAACCTCTCCGGGACGTCGATTTCAGGTTCGTGTAGTCAATAAGGATCTGCACAAAGGTGCACCTTGTAAGGCCCTGCTAGATCGTAAAACCAAGAGTGGTGGACGTAATAATACCGGTCGTATTACGGTACGTCATATCGGTGGTGGTCATCGCCAGCATTATCGTATTGTTGACTTTAAGCGTCGTAAGGATGATATTCCTGCGCGTGTTGAGCGTCTTGAATATGACCCGAATCGTAGTGCAAATATAGCTCTGCTGTTATATGCGGATGGTGAGCGTCGTTATATCATTGCGCCACGTAATTTGGCAGCTGGTGCAACTGTTCAGTCTGGGCAACATGCTCCGATTGCAGTGGGTAATACTTTGCCTATGCGTAATATTCCAGTGGGTACTGTTATTCACTGCATTGAGATGAAGCCTGAGAAAGGTGCGCAAATTGCACGTAGCGCAGGTACTTCAGCTCAGCTAGTGGCAAAAGAAGGTAATTACGCAACATTGCGTTTACGTTCTGGTGAGATGCGAAAGATTCTTGTCGAATGTCGTGCGACAATTGGTGAGGTGAGTAATTCTGAGCATGCACTGGTTAAGTTGGGTAAAGCGGGTGCTAAGCGCTGGCGTGGTGTTCGCCCAACTGTTCGTGGTGTTGCAATGAATCCGGTGGATCATCCGCATGGTGGTGGTGAAGGTCGTACGTCTGGTGGGCGTCATCCTGTATCTCCATCAGGTGTTCCAACTAAGGGTTATAAAACCCGTAGTAATAAGCGTACTGACAAGATGATTGTCCGTCGTCGCCGTAACAAGAAGTAAGAGGAATTTAGACAGTGCCACGTTCACTTAAGAAAGGTCCTTTCATTGATCATCATTTGATGAAGAAAGTTGACACGGCAGTTGCGAACAATGATCGCAAGCCGATTAAAACATGGTCACGTCGGTCGATGGTTGCTCCAAGCATGGTCGGTTTGACGATTGCAGTTCATAACGGTAAGCAACACGTTCCCGTTTTGGTTAATGAAAATATGGTGGGTCATAAGCTGGGTGAGTTTGCGTTAACGCGTACTTATCGTGGTCATGCCGCCGATAAAAAATCGAAGAAATAGAGGTTATAGATATGGAAGTTGCAGCTCGTTTGCGCTTTGCGCGTCTTTCTCCTCAGAAGGGTCGTTTAGTTGCTGACCAGATTCGTGGTCTGCCTGTTGATAAGGCACTGGATATTCTGGCGTTTAGTCCCAAAAAAGGGGCGGCGATGATAAAGAAAGTTTTAGAGTCAGCAATTGCTAATGCTGAGCACAATGAAGGTGCTGACGTTGACGAACTTTCTGTTGCGCGTGTTTTTGTAGATCAAGGTCCGACGATGAAGCGTATTCGTCCCCGTGCCAAAGGTCGTGCAAATCGTATTCTTAAACGTACCAGTCATATCACTGTGACGGTTGGCGACAAGTAAGGTCTGAGGTTAATCATGGGTCAAAAAGTACATCCAACTGGTATCCGTCTCGGTATTTCAGCCGATTGGCGAGCGAAGTGGTATGCAGAAGGTAAAGACTACGCAGATTTCTTGCATAAGGATCTGGAAGTTCGTTCTTTCCTAAAGAAGCGTTTGAAGGATGCGTCTGTTAGTCGTATTCAAATTGAGCGTCCGGCGAAGTCTGCTTTTATTACTATCCATACGGCACGTCCGGGAATGGTCATTGGTAAGAAAGGCGAAGATATCGAACGTTTACGTAATGATGTGGCCAGCATTATGGGTCTGCATGTTAATAACGTTAAGCTGAATATCGAAGAAATTCGTAAGCCTGAGCTGGATGCACAGCTGGTTGCGGAAAGTATCGCGGGACAGCTTGAACGTCGGATTATGTTCCGTCGTGCGATGAAGCGTGCAGTAGGTAATGCTATGCGTCTTGGTGCTTTGGGTATCAAGGTGGCAGTTGCCGGACGTTTGAATGGTGCAGAAATCGCACGTACCGAATGGTATCGTGAAGGTCGTGTACCACTTCATACGCTGCGAGCTGATATAGACTACGCAACAGCTGAGGCTGCTACTACCTACGGTATCATTGGTATCAAGGTATGGGTCTTTAAGGGTGAGGTCTTTGACCTTGAGCAGAAACAATCTAATTCTGGTGGTAATACCCAGAATAGAAAGAAGAAGTGATAGAGGTTCAAAATGTTACAGCCCAAAAGAACCAAATTCCGTAAGATGCAAAAAGGCCGCAACCGTGGCTTGGCTCAAACCGGAAACAAAGTAAGTTTCGGCGATTATGGCCTGAAGTCTCTTGAGCGTGGTCGTTTGACTGCTCGTCAGATTGAAGCTGGTCGTCGTGCGATTAATCGTCACATTCGTCGTGGTGGTAAAATTTGGATTCGTGTTTTTCCTGATAAGCCTATCAGTAAAAAACCATTAGAAGTCCGGATGGGTAAAGGTAAGGGTAATGTTGAATATTGGGTTGCCCAGATTCAGCCAGGCCGTGTCTTGTTTGAAATGCAAGGGGTTCCTGAAGATATTGCTCGTGAAGCATTTAAACTGGCTTCTGCGAAATTACCTTTTAAAACTACATTTGTTAAGCGGCAGGTGATGTGATGAAAGCAACTGAGCTTCGTGAAAAGTCAGTAGATGAATTACAGTCAGAGTTGACTGAAAATTACAAAGAGCAGTTTAAATTGCGTATGCAACAGTCAGCTGATCAAATGTCGCGCCCTTCAGAGATGAAGCGGGTACGTCGTGAAATAGCACGGATCAAGACGATCCTGTCTGAAAAGAAAGTCGCAGGTAAGTGAAGATGAGCGAAGAAGCAGTTGTTGAACGTAGTTTGCTGGGTCGTGTCATCAGCGACAAAATGGATAAGACCATCGTCGTCTTGATGGAGCGTCAAATAAAGCACCCCTTATATGGGAAATTTATTAAACGTTCTAAAAAATATCATGTGCACGACGAGAATAACGAATGCCACATTGGTGATAACGTGACTTTCAAGGAGTGCCGTCCTCTGTCAAAGAGCAAGCACTGGACTTTGATTAAAGTCGTTAGTCGTGCTGTTAGTTGATTATTAAGACGAGATATTAGACATGATCCAGATGCAGTCAGAGCTGCAAATTGCAGACAATAGTGGTGCTCGTCGCGTGATGTGCATTAAAGTGTTGGGCGGTTCACATCGTCGTTATGCGGGCATTGGTGACGTAATCAAGGTCAGTATTAAAGATGCAATTCCGCGCGGTAAAGTTAAAAAAGGTGATGTGTACAATGCAGTCGTAGTTCGTACTGCTAAAGGTGTACGTCGCAAAGATGGTTCTTTGATTCGCTTTGACGGTAATGCTGCGGTATTACTGAATGCGAAGCTTGAGCCAATTGGTACACGTATCTTTGGCCCGGTTACACGTGAATTACGTGGTGATCGTTTCATGAAAATTATTTCTCTGGCACCCGAAGTGCTCTAATAGGTGACGTGATGAAAAAAATTCTGAAAGGCGATGATGTAGTCGTTATTACCGGTAAAGATAAAGGCAAGCATGCTTCAGTCATGCAGGTGCTGGAAAATGGTAAGGTTTTGGTTAAGGGTGTGAATATGGTTAAGAAGCACACTAAACCTAACCCAACGTTAGGTGTTCAAGGCGGCATTGTCGAAAAAGAAATGCCTATGAATGCTTCAAACGTAATGGTGGTCAACTCTGAAGGTAAGGGTGACCGTGTTGGATTCAAGCTCCTGGAAAACGGCGAAAAAATCCGTGTCTTCAAATCCAATGGCGAGCCTGTAAAGGCTTGAGGTAGATAAATTCATGACAAGGTTGCAGCAATACTACCGTGAGACTGTCGTTCCTGAACTGACAGAAAAACTCGGTTGTAATAATATTATGGAAGTTCCGAAGATCACTAAAATTACCCTGAATATGGGTTTAGGTGAGGCTGTTGGAGATAAAAAAGTCATCGAGCATGCTGTTGGTGATATGGAAAAAATCGCTGGTCAAAAAGTGGTTGTCACCATGAGCCGCAAGTCAATCGCGGGTTTTAAAATTCGTGACGGGTGGCCGGTAGGTTGTATGGTAACCTTGCGTAAAGAGCGTATGTACGAGTTTTTAGATCGTTTAGTAAATATATCTATTCCTCGTATCCGTGATTTTCGTGGTTTGAATGGCAAAGCTTTTGATGGTCGTGGTAATTACAACATGGGCATTAAAGAGCAGATCATTTTCCCGGAAATTGATTACGACAAAATTGATGCATTGCGTGGTATGAATATTACGATTACCACTACTGCAAAAACTGACGAAGAGGGACGTGCGCTTCTAGAAGCGTTTAAGTTCCCTTTCAAAAAGTAAGAGGATACGAGACTCATGGCAAAAAAATCCATGATTGCCCGCGAAGTTAAGCGTGCAAAAGCTGCTGCCCGTGACGGTGAGAAGCGTGCGGCATTGAAAGTAATTATAAGCAACCCTGAAAGTTCTTACGAAGACGTAATGGCTGCCAGCGATAAGCTGCAAAAAATGCCACGTGATGGCAGTTTAGTGCGCAAGCGGAATCGTTGTAACCTGACTGGTCGTCCACATGGCGTTTACCGCAAGTTTGGCTTATCACGTAATATGTTACGTGAAGCAGCAATGCGCGGTGATGTGCCTGGTTTAACTAAGGCTAGCTGGTAGGAGAATATAGTCATGAGTATGAGTGATACTATTGCTGATATGCTGACCCGGATTCGTAACGGTCAGACAGCAGGTAAGGCAAGTGTTTCCTTTCCTGCATCAAAGCTAAAGAAGTCAATCTTAGAAGTTTTGGTTAGCGAAGGTTATGTCGTTAGTTATTCAACCGACGAAAACGGTGGAAAGCCAGTAACAAGTGTTGAACTGAAGTATTTTCAGGGCAAGCCGGTTATTAGCCGTATTGATCGCGCCAGTCGTCCTGGTCTGCGTGTATTCCACGGAAAAAATGAGCTGCCTACTGTTATGGGTGGTTATGGGGTTGCCATCATCTCAACATCGTCAGGTGTTATGAGTGATCGTGCTGCACGTGCAGCAGGTCAGGGTGGTGAAGTAATCTGTACAGTACAGTAAGGTAGGCAGATTCTCATGTCACGTATTGCAAAAAGAGGACTTCCACTGTTAAGCGGTGTTGAAGTTAAGATTGATGGGCAAAATCTGAATATCAAAGGCAGCAAAGGTGTATTTGATTACACAGTGCATCATGATGTTGAAGTTGCTCAGGAAGATAATGTATTAAGTTTCCGTCCACGTAATGATGTATCGGGTGCATGGGCACAAGCAGGTACAACGTGTGCGGTAACTAATAATATGATGCTCGGTGTTAGTCAGGGCTTTGAAAAGAAGCTGCAACTGGTAGGTGTTGGTTATCGTGCGCAGGCACAGGGTAGTAACCTTAATCTGACATTAGGTTTTTCGCACCCTGTTGTTTATGCGGTGCCTGAAGGCGTTACTGCAGAAACTCCGAGTCAGACAGAGATTGTCATCCGTGGTATTGATAAGCAGAAAGTTGGGCAGGTTGCTGCCGAAATTCGTGCATATCGTCCACCTGAGCCATACAAAGGCAAAGGTGTTAAGTACGCTGGTGAACATATCGTACGTAAAGAAGCCAAGAAGAAGTAAGGTGGCATAAAGATGGATAAGAAAACTAGTCGTATTCGTCGCAGCAAGCGTTCACGTAGTAAAATGCGCGAATTGCAAGCGACACGTTTATGTGTACACCGTACGCCACGTCATATTTATGCTCAGATTATCACCCCTGAAGGTGATAAGATTCTTGCTTCAGCATCGACTGTTGAGAAAGAACTGCGTGATGGCGATAGCTTCACTGGTAACGTAACTTCAGCAGCAGCGGTTGGTAAGTTGATTGCTGAACGAGCTCGTGAAAAAGGTGTTGAGTCTGTAGCATTTGATCGCTCAGGTTTTAAGTATCATGGTCGTATCAAAGCGTTGGCTGATGCCGCGCGTGAAGCTGGCCTGCAATTTTAAGGGTACAATCTAATGGCAAAGCCAGATAACAACGCAGCAGCGGCTGATGGTTTACAAGAAAAGTTAGTTCACGTTAACCGTGTTTCAAAAGTGGTTAAAGGTGGACGGATTTTTAGTTTTACAGCACTGACAGTGGTTGGTGATGGAAATGGCCGTGTGGGCTTCGGATATGGTAAGGCGCGTGAAGTGCCTGCTGCTATCCAGAAAGCAATGGAACAGGCTAGAAAGAATATGATCACCGTGCATTTAGTTAATGGTACTTTACAGTACCCTATTAACCATTCTGTTGGTGCCGCTTCTGTTTTCATGAAGCCTGCCTCAGAAGGTACGGGTGTTATCGCTGGTGGAGCGATGCGTGCTGTATTGGAAGTGGTTGGTGTGCGTAACGTGCTGTCTAAGTGTGTTGGTACACGTAACCCAGGTAATGTTGTTCGCACAACGATTGCTGGTTTGGCTTCTATGCAGAATCCTGAGATGATTGCAGCGAAACGCGGCAAAACGGTCGAAGAAATTAAGGGGTAAATCATGTCTGATGCCAAACAAGTTAAATTGACTCTGGTACGCAGCTTGAACGGAAGACTCAAAAGCCATAAGCAATGTGCTTCGGGTTTGGGCATTCGTAAGATGCATAACTCGGTGACTGTTATTGATACGCCAGAAAATCGTGGCATGATCAATAAAATTTCTTACATGCTGAAAGTTGAGGAAGCCTGAAATGAAACTGAATACATTGCAGCCAGCTAAAGGCAGCCGCAAATTACGCACCCGTGTTGGTCGTGGTATCGGTTCTGGTTTAGGTAAAACTGCTGGCCGCGGTCATAAAGGCCAGAAGTCACGTTCAGGTGGTTTACCTAAAATTGGTTTTGAAGGCGGTCAGATGCCTTTGCAGCGTCGTTTGCCTAAAGTAGGCTTTACTTCGCGCATTGGTCGTCGTACAGCTGAAGTTCGTTTAAGTGAGCTGGCTAAAGTAGAAGGTGATGTTATTTCACTGGAAACCTTAAAAGCTGCCAACGTTATCGGTGCTCGCACCCTGCAAGCTAAGATCATTCTTTCTGGTTCAGTTGATAAGTCAGTGACTATCCAGGGCATTGGTGCCACAAAAGGTGCTAAAGAAGCGATTGAAGCTGCAGGCGGCAAGATCGAGGAATAATAAATACCCATGGCTAAAACTCCTGCTTCAGCAGCCTCTCTCGGAGGGCTGGGAAATATGGTTGAAGTCCGTCAACGCTTATTGTTCGTGTTGATGGCTTTAGTCGTTTATCGTATTGGTACGTTTATTCCGGTTCCCGGCATAAATCCTGAAGCGATGTCGCAATTATTCAGCGACAATAGTGGCACTATTCTGGGCGTATTTAATATGTTTTCCGGTGGTGCTCTGGAGCGTTTCAGTGTTTTTGCTCTGGGTATCATGCCATACATTTCTGCATCGATTATTATGCAGTTGATGGCAACAGTCGTTCCTACATTGGAACAACTGAAAAAGGAAGGTGAATCAGGTCGTCGTAAAATTACGCAGTACACTCGTTACGGAACTGTAGTGCTGGCCCTGTTTCAGGGTGTTGGTATTTCTGTTGCATTAGGTGGACAGGGTGTTGCGATTAATCCTGGTGTTGGTTTCATATTGACGACAGTTATCACTTTGGTAACAGGTACATTGTTTCTAATGTGGCTGGGTGAGCAAATTACTGAACGTGGTATCGGTAATGGTATTTCGCTAATTATCTTTGCAGGTATTGTTGCAGGCTTGCCAGCAGCCGTTGGTGGTACTTTAGAGTTAGCAAACACTGGTGAATTGTCACCTGCTTTTGTTATCTTACTGCTAGCCTTGGTTGTGATGGTGACAGCGCTGGTTATTTTTGTTGAGCGTGCTCAACGCAGGATTACCGTTAATTATGCTAATCGTCAGCAAGGCCGTAAAGCATACCAGGGACAATCAAGCCATTTACCATTAAAGCTGAATATGGCGGGTGTAATTCCACCTATCTTCGCTTCCAGTATTATTCTGTTTCCTGCGACAGCGGGGCAGTGGTTTGGTAGTGCCGATAGTTCTGGCCTTGTTAGTCAGTTCTTTAGTATGCTGCAGCCTGGCCAGCCGCTCTACGTTATTTTTTATGCGGTTGCAATTATTTTCTTCTGCTTCTTCTACACAGCGTTAGTATTTAACTCGCGTGAAACAGCAGATAATTTGAAGAAAGCAGGCGCATTTATTCCGGGTATCCGTCCGGGTGAACAAACAACTAAGTACATTGATGGTGTGATGACCCGACTGACTGCAGTCGGCGCAATCTACATTACTTTGGTTTGTCTGTTACCTGAATTTTTGATCCTAGGATGGAACGTGCCATTTTACTTTGGTGGTACGTCGTTACTTATTATTGTTGTGGTTGTCATTGACTTTTTAGCTCAATTACAGTCGCACATGATGTCGCATCAGTACGAAGGTCTGATGAAGAAAGCAAACTTTAAGTCGCAAAAAAGCCCTGGCTCATTGCGGTAGGTTGACACACAAGAGGTTGTGGTTATGAAGGTTAGAGCTTCAGTTAAAAAGATGTGCCGTAACTGTCGGATTGTCCGCAGGAAAGGTGTTGTGAGAGTGATCTGCTCTTCTGATCCGCGCCATAAACAGCGCCAGGGTTAAAACAGATTGTTTTTCTCCTCTGGGAGAAAGACCTTGAATAACCTCTGTTAAAAAGCAATTTCGGAACCTGGTTTTCGAAATTGTTTTTTTATGCAAGAGTTATTTGTTGATAAATAGTTAGGATTGCGGCATAATCGCGCGCTTTCCCGAGAATCTGGAGAAATAGTTAATGGCTCGTATTGCGGGTATTAATCTTCCTGTGAATAAACATGCAGTTATTGGTTTAACTGCCATTTATGGGATTGGACGTTCACGTTCAAAGAAAATTTGTGCAGCAGCAGGTGTTAAGCCCTCTGCAAAAATTCTTGATCTGAACGAAGGCGAACTGGAAAAAGTTCGTGCTGAAGTGGCCAAGTTTATGGTCGAAGGTGATTTACGTCGTGAAGTTTCTATGAACATCAAGCGTTTGATGGACATGGGTTGCTATCGTGGTATTCGTCATCGTCGTGGGTTGCCGCTTCGTGGTCAACGTACTAAGACTAATGCGCGTACGCGTAAAGGTCCTCGTCGTCCAATTCGTAAGTAATGGTTTAGCAGGAAGTAGAAGTTATGGCAAAACAGCCAAGAAAGGGCGTTAGCGCCCGGAAAAAGATTAAAAAGGTTGTTACGGACGGTGTTGCGCATATCAATGCATCTTTCAACAACACCATCGTAACAATTACAGATCGTCAGGGAAATGCTTTGGCATGGGCGACATCTGGTGGTTCCGGTTTCCGTGGTTCACGGAAAAGCACACCGTTTGCAGCACAGGTTGCTGCTGAGCGTGCCGGTAATGCTGCGAAAGACTATGGCCTGAAGAACCTTGATGTTGAAGTTAAGGGTCCGGGTCCTGGTCGTGAATCAGCAATTCGTGCTTTAAACAATGCTGGTTATAAAATTACCAACATTACCGATGTGACACCCATTCCTCATAATGGCTGTCGTCCACCTAAAAAGCGTCGCGTGTAACGGGAGTATCTGACAATGGCAAGATATACTGGACCAACCTGTAAACTGAGCAGACGCGAAGGTACAGACTTATTTCTCAAGAGTCGCGGTGTTTCTCTTGAGAAAAAATGCAAACTGGATAAAGTTCCTGGTGTTCATGGTGAGCGTCGTACACGCTTATCTGACTATGGTATTCAGTTGCGTGAAAAACAAAAAGTTCGTCGTATTTATGGTGTTCTTGAAAAACAATTCCGTAATTACTTCAAAAAAGCAGCTCGTATCAAGGGTTCTACTGGTGAGAACCTGCTTAAGCTGCTGGAAGGCCGTCTTGATAATGTAGTTTATCGTATGGGTTATGGCTCTACGCGTGCAGAATCACGTCAGTTAGTTAGTCATAAAGCTATTACAGTGAACGGTCAGGTAGTCAACATTGCTTCTTATCAGGTTCAGCCTGGTGATGCAGTTTCTGTACGTGAGCGTGCTAAAAAGCAAGCTCGTATTCAGGACTCAATGAATGTTGCGGAGCAGTTGGGTTTTCCTGGCTGGGTAGAAGTCGACGCTAAGAAACTGGAAGGTACATTTAAATCTGTTCCTGATCGTTCTGATTTGCCGGCTGAAATCAATGAATCACTGATTGTGGAATTGTATTCCAAGTAATCTTTCCGATTCATAACACGATTACAGGGACTAGCATGACCTCAAAAATGATTGATTTACTAAAACCACGTAACGTACAGGTTCAGGAGCTGGGTTTAAATACATCCAGAATTACACTTGAGCCTTTGGAACGTGGTTTTGGACACACGCTGGGTAATGCACTGCGTCGTATTCTGCTGTCTTCAATTCCGGGCAGTTCGATCACAGAGGTTCAGATTGCAGGTGTTGTACATGAATACACTTCTATGGAAGGTATTCAGGAAGATGTAGTTGAAATCCTGCTGAATCTGAAAACACTGGCTGTTCGTTTGAACGCTCGTGAAGAAACCACGCTTACGCTGAAGAAAAAGGGTAAGGGTGCTGTGACTGCCGCTGATATTGAACTGGATCATGATGTGGAAATCATCAATCCGGATCATTTGATTGCGAATATTACGAAAGATGATGCTGAGCTTGAAATGACTCTGACCATTACCAGTGGTCGTGGCTATCAACCTGCATCAGTGCGTCGTGGCCCGGATTCACCTGAATTACCTTTGGGTAGTTTGGTACTGGATGCCAGCTATAGCCCGATTTTACGGGTAGCTTATAATGTTGATGCCGCTCGTGTTGAGCAGCGTACTGACATGGATAAGCTGATCATTGAGATCGAAACTGATGGTTCTGTTGATGCAGAAAATGCACTGAGTCAGTCTGCTCAGATTCTGCAACAACAGCTGACAGTATTCTTTGATCTCAAGATTGAAGAGCCGGTCAAGGAAGAAGAGCAACAACCTGAAATCGAGCCTGTATTACTACGCCCGGTTGATGATCTGGAGTTGACAGTACGCTCTGCAAACTGCCTGAAAGCAGAAAACCTGTATTATATTGGTGATCTGGTTCAGCGCACAGAAACAGAACTACTGAAAACACCTAATCTGGGTAAGAAATCACTTACTGAGATTAAAGATGTACTCGCTTCTCATGGCCTGACCCTTGGTACCAAGCTTGAGACCTGGCCACCAGTTGGACTGGATCACAAAGACAGTAAAGTAGCTTAACCCTTGGGTTGAGCTGACTCTGAAGGATATTTAAAATGCGTCATCGTATGATTGGTCGTCAATTAAGTCGTAACAGTAGCCACCGTAAGGCGTTGCTGCAGAGTTTGACCAACTCTTTATTGCGTCATGAAGCTATCAAGACAACTTTGCCAAAAGCAAAAGAATTACGTCGTGTAGCTGAGCCGTTAATCACGCGTTCAAAAGTTGATTCTGTGCATAATCGCCGTATCGCTTTTGCCCGTTTACGTGATGATGAAGTGGTTGCAAAGTTATTCACTGAGCTAGGTCCACGTTATCAAGAGCGCCCAGGTGGTTACCTGCGTATTATCAAATGCGGTCGTCGTGCCGGTGATAATGCTCCAATGGCTTATGTGTCACTGGTAGGTGGTGCAGGTGAAGCTCAGCAAGACGCAGAATAAGTCTACGCTTATCTGATAAAAAAAGCCGGTTTGTTCATTCAACCCGGCTTTTTTTATGCCCTTAATTTGTTTTATCTCATTGTAGTCCTGCCGATTCTGGTTAGACTGCTGTTCTTTATCTTTTGATATAGAGCAATACCATGCAGGAAGATCCCAAAATTGTTTCTGCTGCCAGTTCCCGTAAAGCAGCAAAAATTTTTTACTACGGTAACATTGTATCAATGTTGATACCTTTTCCGGTTTTTATACTCTGGTTTGGTGCTTCAATGTTTGTTTATGCAATGTTTCGCCATCACCCGAACGCCAGAGTCGGGTACTATACCCAGATTGCTGCTTACCACTACTATGGCTTGGCCGGACTATTAGTTCCGGTACTGACGTTTGCTCCCGGTGATTTTTTTGTGAATTACTGGATGCATTTATGGGGTGTGTGTGCGATTGTATTGATTCCCCTGTCGATTATTCAGATCATGAAGGTCAATCGTGAACAGTGGGAAGATGTTGAAATTAAAGAGTGAGGTTCACTGTGACTGAGTTACGCCACGACTGGCCACTGGAAGAGATCCAGGCCCTGTTTTCATTGCCGTTTAATGATCTGATGTTTAAAGCACATCAGGTGCATCTTGAAAATTTTAAACCTAATCAGGTGCAAATCAGTACCTTGCTGAGTATTAAAACTGGTGCTTGCCCTGAAGATTGTAGCTACTGTTCACAAAGTGCGCGCTACGATACTAATCTGGAACGTGAACGCTTATTGCCGTTAGATGAAGTGCTTAGCAGTGCTCAGAAGGCAAAAGAAAGTGGTTCAACACGTTTCTGTATGGGAGCAGCATGGCGTAACCCGACTGATAAAAATCTTGAGCATGTCATCGATATGGTTAAGGGCGTCAGAGAAATGGGCATGGAAACCTGTGTCACGCTGGGTATGCTGACTAAGATGCAGGCTGACCGCCTTAAGGTTGCTGGTTTGGATTACTACAATCACAATTTAGATACTTCACCTGAATTTTACGGCAATGTGATTACCACCCGAAGTTATCAGGACCGTCTGGATACATTGGAATTTGTGCGTGATGCGGGTATCAATGTGTGTTCCGGTGGTATTCTGGGTTTAGGCGAAACGGAACGTGACCGCGCCCGTTTATTGCAACAACTGGCTAATTTGAAAGTGCATCCGGAATCTGTGCCGATTAATGATCTGGTGCAAATTGAAGGTACACCTCTGGCTGGATCTGAAAAAATTGGCCCGTTGGACTTTATCCGCACCATCGCTGTTGCACGGATTCTGATGCCAAAGACCTACGTGCGCTTGTCTGCCGGTCGCTCTGAGATGAGTGATGAAACTCAGGCATGGTGTTTCTTTGCGGGTGCTAACTCTATTTTCTACGGTGATCGTTTACTGACAACAGATAACCCGGAAGAGAATGAAGATATGGCGCTGTTTGAAAGCTTAGGTATTCAGCCAGAGCAAATAACAGAAACCGCTAGTTGCGATACGAATTCTGTCGCTGCCTGATCTGACCTGGTTTTTGTGCTGCCTGTGATCTTATGGGCAGCCGTCTTGACATTAGTCATAGAACCGATTCACCCAGCTTGATTTGACCTCTCCCCACCCCCATATCCTTATTAATTCGAAAACAAATATAGGGTAATTCCACTATGAGAATGGATAAATTAACCAGCAAATTTCAGCTGGCACTCCAGGATGCCCAGTCGCTTGCACTTGGGCAGGATCATCAATTCATTGAGCCGGTTCACCTGATGATCGCATTGCTGGATCAGGAAGGTGGTTCTTCACGCGGCTTGCTGACTAAAGCGGGTTGTAACGTTAATCAACTACGCTCTAGATTAGGTGAAGCATTGGATCACATGCCGAGTGTTTCCGGTGGTGATGTGGGCGACGTTCATGTCTCCAGTGACTTGAACAAGATGCTGAATAACACTGACAAGTTGGCACAAAAGCGTAATGATCAGTACATTTCATCAGAGTTATTTGTACTGGCGGGTCTAGATGGCAAAGGTCAGCTGGCCGATATTCTAAAGGCGTCGGGTGCCACCAAGCCAGCGGTTGAGAAAGCGATTGAATCAATGCGTGGTGGCCAGAACGTTAATGATCCGAATGCAGAAGATCAGCGTCAGGCATTAGACAAATACACCATCGACATCACTGAACGTGCTGAGCAGGGCAAGATTGACCCAATTATTGGTCGTGATGAAGAAGTGCGCCGCATGGTGCAGATTCTGCAGCGCCGTTCCAAAAATAACCCGATTGTCATTGGTGAGCCGGGTGTGGGTAAAACAGCGCTTGTGGAAGGGTTGGCGCAGCGGATTGTTGATGGTGAAGTACCGGAGGGCGTAAAAGGTAAGCGCCTGTTATCACTGGATTTGGGATCGTTATTAGCGGGTGCTAAGTTTCGGGGTGATTTTGAAGAACGCCTGAAAGCGGTACTGAATGATATTGCTAAATCAGATGGTAATGTCATCCTGTTCATTGACGAAATCCACATGATGGTGAACGCAGGTAAATCTGAGGGTTCGATGGACGCCGGTAATATGCTGAAGCCAGCGTTGGCACGTGGTGAGTTGCATTGTATCGGTGCAACGACCCTAGATGAGTACCGCGAGTATCTGGAGAAAGATGCGGCACTTGAGCGGCGTTTTCAGAAGATTATCGTTGATGAGCCTTCGGTGGAAGATACGGTGGCGATTTTGCGTGGCTTGCAGGAAAAGTATGAAGTCCATCACGGTGTTGAAATTACTGATCCGGCGTTGATTGCGGCTGCAACCTTGTCCCACCGTTACATTACAGATCGTAATTTACCAGACAAGGCGATTGATCTGATTGATGAAGCAGCATCGCGTATTCGCATCGAAATTGATTCCAAGCCGGAAGCACTGGATATTCTGGATCGGCGTTTAATTCAGCTGAAGATGGAATGTGAAGCACTCAAAAAAGAAAAAGATGACGGCTCAAAGAAGCGCTTGGGCATGTTGCAGGAGGAAATCGATAAGCTGGAAAAAGAGTCTGCTGATCTGGAAGAAATCTGGAAGGCAGAAAAGGCTTCGATGCAGGGCACTACGCATATTAAAGAAGCCTTGGATCATGCGCGGATGGAGTTTGATACGGCTAAGCGTGCTGGTGATTTGGCACGGATGTCTGAATTACAGTACGGCACCATTCCGGGCCTGGAAGGGCAGTTGCAGGAAGCTGATGAAAAGAGTGATGAAGGCAACAATAATACCCTGTTGAAGAACCGTGTTACTGAAGAAGAAATCGCAGATATTGTGGCGCGTTGGACTGGAATTCCTGTCAGTAAGATGATGGAGTCCGAGAAGGAAAAACTGCTGCAAATGGAAGATGAGTTGCGCAAAAAGGTTATTGGGCAAGGTGAAGCCGTTGTGGCGGTGTCGAATGCAATTCGTCGTGCGCGTGCGGGTCTGTCTGATCCTAAACGTCCGAGTGGTTCTTTCTTATTCCTTGG
This sequence comes from uncultured Thiotrichaceae bacterium, assembly GCA_937931765.1. GTDB lineage: Bacteria > Pseudomonadota > Gammaproteobacteria > Thiotrichales > Thiotrichaceae > Thiolinea. The sequence goes on along the minus strand of CALHAO010000118.1, from coordinate 211 downwards.
GCCGACCGGTGTAGGTAAAACTGAGCTGACTAAGGCGCTGGCACAGTTCTTGTTTGATGCTGATGATTCTCTGGTGCGGATTGATATGTCCGAGTTCATGGAAAAGCACTCGGTAGCACGTTTGATTGGTGCGCCTCCGGGTTATGTCGGTTATGAAGAGGGTGGTTATCTGACTGAGGCTGTGCGTCGTCGTCCGTATTCTGTCATTTTG
>CALHAO010000117.1 GCA_937931765.1 uncultured Thiotrichaceae bacterium | reverse complement strand
ACTGCAGTGAGTGGCGTCAGCGCTGTGCCGTTACCTAAGGTACCGGTTAGCTCAACCGCCACACCCGCCAGACCCAATTCACCAGCGGTCTGTAAATTATCACCGTCTTCATCCAGCCACAGCAGGTTACCCAGTGACGCTGACTGGTATAAACCGGCATCAATATCAGTACGATCCTGCCCGGCATCCAGGGTAAAGGTCGCTGTGCGTCCGGTACCCGGTGTCGCATCTGAATCCAGCGCATCATCCGGGGTATTCGGTGTGACAAAGTCCGTGAACTCAGCCGGTTTAACAAACTCAACCACGTAATCACCCGGAATCACGTCAGTGAATAAGTAGTCGCCATTGGCATCCGTCACCGTGGTTTTAAGAATCGCACCGCCTGTTGAATCCAGTAGGCGCACCGTCACGTTCGGTATGCCCGGTTCGCCTGCGCCATCCTGTACACCATTACCGTTCAGGTCATGCCAGACTTTGTCGCCCACACTGGCGTAGTTAATATAGCCAAAGTCCGCTGCCAGGTAATTATCACCCGCTGCCAGGTTAATGGTCTCAGGGTCGTTCGCCGTGGTCAGGCTGTAACCCGTCAGTGACGGATTAGTAGTATCGACATCTACGGTATAATTATCCGGCGGTAGATCTGTAAACAGGTAGTTGCCTGAAGCATCGGTTATTGCTGTAGCCACCACGTCGCCATTGCCATCTTTTAAGGTGATATTGACCCCTGCAATACCGGCTGTTTCGTCCAGATCCTGCGCACCGTCATTATTGGTATCAATCCACACCCGGTCACCAATACTGCCCAGTGGGTATAAACCCGCATCCCACTGTGTATCATGTTGGCCAAACGGCAACGTGATGGTATCAGTGCGACCGGTCGTGGTATCCACATCGGAATCAGCCGTATCATCAGCCCCGGCATCTTTAGGTCCGAACTCATAACCCGCAGGTTTAATCACTTCAACGCGATAATCACCGGCGACCAAACTACCGAAGTTATAGTAACCGTCGTTATCGGTACGCATGGTCTGTAGCTGATTACCATCACCGTCTAATAAGTTAACAGTAACGTTAGATAAACCCACTTCGCTCGGATCTTGCAAGCCATTGTTATCGCTGTCGATCCACACCATGTTACCGATGCTCGATAATGGTGAGTTCAGGCCAATGTCTAAGGTCAGGTTGGAGAAATCATCACCCGTCGGATCAGTAATGGGTAAGACATTATCACCCGTTGGCTCATTACCCGATGGCACACCACCCGGAGGTGCCGGTGTGCCGGATAGGGTCATGATTTTTGTGCGCACACCGACAGCATTCACAACGCTGTCCGTATAACCGTGCTGGTCTACGTGTTCGTTCTGGTCATCACCTTCCGCATCCGCACTAATCATCGGTGTAATGTCCCAATCAAACAGCCTGCCACCCGGTTGAAACTCCGTGGCCGGAATGCGGATGTAGTAATTACCAGACGACAACGGCTCGAATAAATAACGACCCGGCCCTATACCACCGGTGGTGGTCTCGGCTACTTTAGCTTCGGAAGCATCATCTGCAACTTTATAGAGTTCGACTACCACACCATCCGGTACCGTGCCGTCAACACCCGCATCGTATTTACCATTACCATTGACATCGGCAAACACCAAATCACCCATCGAGTAGGAGGAAACTTGTACCGAGACATTGTTAGAGCGCAAATACTGCTCAGGCGGCAAAGAGACCGAATCAAACGCAAACCGGTTGGTATAAATATCGCCCGGCAGATTAACATCAGCACTGTTTGGATCAACGGGATCACCAGCCTGCAGTGTGAAAGCAGCTTTCATACCCTGGCGTGGATCACCGTCTCTTTCGAGGTCATAATTAGCAACAAACTTTAACGCCGTCACTGCAGCAAAATCAGCGGGGCAACTCCCGGTAGTAAAGTCAGCTGCCAGGCACCAGGTGGTGGTGCCTTCGCTTGCATTGACATCCGGGTCAAAATTAATAGTCTCCGGGGCATCAGCACTGTAATACCAGGTACCCATATCGGCGTTTGGATCACCATTGGCGGTGTCAGGGACTGAATCATCTAGCCAAGTGACCGTAGGCGCAGCGGTTAAGTATAGTAGCCCATGAAAATCAGATTCCGGTGTTCTGGGAGAAAGCGAATCATCGCCATCACCACCACCGGACATAAACGGCAGAACATCAATGATGGTGGGTGCGCTGACACCAAAGGACGCTGCAAAATTTGCCCAGGACAGTGTGTAAACCTGATCATCATTCACATCATCCAGTGCCATATCGACTGTTTTTGCTACCTGGATAGAACCAATTTGTTCCAGCTTGATGGTATGGGTATCGGAACGTACCGCAATCGGTGAAATAACATTATCAGCACGCACTTCAGAGTAAGCGGTCACCGTTGTGCCATTCAACGCCAGCGGGTCAGTATCCGTACAAAAGATGCGCGGTGGAATCGGTGTATTCGCCGTCACATCACCAAAATTCCATATCAAACGTGTAGAACCCGGAGCCGGGTTGCCATTTTTATCCGTATTGTATTCAACCAGGTTAGGCAGTGTACTATCGGCCAACGCAGTGGTACAGGTAGCGTTATAAGTCGCTTCCGGCGGCAATACACTAATAATTTGTAGATTCTCTGCATCAGAGGGATCAGCCAAAGTGGATTGAACGGCACTGGTTAATTGCCAGACAACCTGGTTTCCCGCCAAAGTACTGGCAGTATTGCCCGGCCCCGCTTCCGGCGTCAGAGATTCTGAATTCAGTCGTGCCTGAATGCGTGTCAAAGTAACACGATCACCATCAACACTGCCCGTTTCAGGCGATGGTGTATAAGCCCGTGTTGTCCAGTTTGTTGCCCACGTATCACTGCGGGTGCTACCAAAGTTAGCCAACACCGTGCCCACAGGTATCATTTCTCCGTCATGTGGCCCACCTTTGAAATTATTGCGTGATTGCAAAGGAATCGCAAAACGCATTTCATGACCCGGCTCAAACAAAACACCGGCTGCTTTAGCAGCATCGGTTAAACCTGCACGCACCATATTAACTGCATCAATGCCGCCGGGAACCTGTGTCGGGTCAGTGAACCAACCATCTGGCGCATAAACGTCATCACAACGGGCGGTTTCTGCCTTTGTCCAATCACCCCGGTAGCGTCCTGTTGAAATATCATAATCGTTGGTGGACGAATCATGGTCAATATCAATAGGATCATCACCAGTCAAATCAGTAGTGGCATATTCGACAATATAGTTTGTGTAGTCAAAACCATTTGGGGCGTAAGTTCCCATGTAGGCATAAGTGCCCGCTGTACCGCCGGTGTTGCCCCGGTCGGTTAAATACTGTGTCGTATTATCAAACACATCACACGCCATCGGGTTTTCGTGGCCCAATGACCCGGTATTGTAAACCAACACCCAGCCAACGTAGGTCTGGCCTACCTCTAACTCGCCATCACCGGCATGGTAGGAACCTTCCCCTGTATAATCATAACTAAGCATCCTGTCATCTGCATATTTCAGGTTACGCTTGCTAAAACTTCCAGCGGTAGTCAGTGTCAATGCAGTTGGCCCTAGGCGATTGTTACCACGCAGGCCATCGACTAACGCGCCGTTGTAACCTGGCTCCAAGTCATCACCATAGTTGGAAACGCCGGAAAGGCCATCCGGGTCAAAATCATTCAGCACACTGGAAATATAAACACTGCCCCGGTCATCCATCACCCCATCTACCATATCAACCGTGCGAAAAGGGACAAAAATTTGCACACGGTGATTGGTCGCATAATACGGGCCAGCACTCAAATCGACGGTGCTATACCCTAGCGTAGGGTATTTATTGCCCGACAAATCGGCATTATCAACTGTGACATTGAAATAGGGCGATGTCGTATCAGTGCTAGGATTGCCTACTGCATCCGTGCGCTCAAATACGCAGGTGCCGGAATCGGCAGCATGCATTTCACCGTCTCTGTAAGTCGGGTTGTAGGTAGCCTTACCATAGATCTCACCGCCCCACAAACTGGGATTCGGCCTACATTCAGTGACATAAAATTCCAGTGGGTAAGGAGCACCGCTCTCTGACAGTGCCGTTACATTAAAAACATCCTGAAATTGATAAGGCTGCTGAATAGCTTCAATACCCGTTTTGCTGGCAGCCGCTAAGCTAATATTTTTGTAAATGATGAAACCACGCTCCGGGCCAAACCCAACATCCCTAGTGGCACGATACCCTGACTTAAAACCTGCTGTAGGACTCAGCGAGTTAACCAGATCATAAGCAGGCTGCGCTGATATTTTAATGGGGCCAACTGGCAAAGAAGTGGCTTCTGTTGCGTTCGGGTCACCGTTGTCATCCAGTGAATACATGCGTTGTGTTGAGGTGTATTCGGTGCCGTTTTGGGAATTACCGGAGACCTTAACCCCAATCGTAATCGATTTTTGCTGACCTTCAGTAAACTCACCCAGGTTACAGGTTAACGTCCAGGAGCCATCACCATTATCTGCAATCGCCGAAACCGGCGTATCACCACCGCCACCAATGGGTCTACAAGCGACCGGAATACTATCAAATAACACTTCTGCATTAGGGGAAGGCGTGATGGTCTGCTCCAACACGACATTTTGCAAATTCTCCTGCCCCAGATCATAGCCATCTGCCGTAGCAGACCAGATATGATTCACCACATCCTGTGTCCGCGCAACCTGATTGCTTTCACCGCAATCTTCGCCTTCAATGTCCTGAGCATTTTCATCAGCACAATTGCCAAAAACGTTAAATGGCTCACTACCATCCAGCGTCCCAGGCCCAAATGGCCCTATGCCCAATGTAGGTATGGCATGCGCTTGTGCAAACACAACAGAAATAAACAACAGAAAAACAGCCACCGAAAAGCGCCTGGCAATGTCCCCAAATGACATAAGATAACCCTTAGTTTTATTTATTAATCTATGTACCCACAATCAGAACAAAAAGTTACAAACCCCTGTCTTTTTGCTCATTTTCAACAACGTCAGATTTATGATGGGTACAACTTTGGTGATACTAACTATGGGGGGAACTCTAGCCATTTTTCACTGAATAGGGTGTTAATATTTAACCAACATCAATAATATTTATCAAAAAATTATTTTTATTAATTCCCTAAAATTACAGGCAGCCACTAATAAAACTTGATCTATAACAAGAACTAACCAGATAAACAGCCCCAGACAGTCAAGTTTGATTTAACGCAAAGTTGCCCCTGAAAAACAGCGCTAAGGTGGGGACATAAACCTACACAAGGAGCTGAACACCATGAACTTTTTCTCAAGCTTTGAAGGCATCTTATTTATGACTGTCACAACCATCGTCGCTATCGTTGGGTTTATGGGCTATATGTTCTGGAAAGTGACAAAACTATCCAACCACAAGCCACAGCCCGGCGAGAAGCCTTGGTAAACCTTCGCGCCTGACCTTGGCTCAACCGTCAGCGAAAGTGATCGGCGATCGGATTCAGCACTGAAGCGCCCAGCTTTGCACTACGCACAGCAGACCAGCCTGCCACTTTATCAGGGCGGGCTTGGTTATCTTTAAAGGGCATTTCCAGCGTCATCGCCGCAATACCAAACCGGTTTCCGACCCAGTAACTGGCTAGCGTCAGCATCTCAGGGCCAAACCTATCCGGCGCATAACCATGCTCTGTCTGGAAATCAGGATTGATGGCAGCTAACCGCTGTTTAAAAGCAGCCTCCTGCACCAAAATAGATTCGGCAACCGGTGCACCCAACTGTCCGGCGATGAAATTATAGGGAATGCTCTCATCACCGTGAATATCCAGAAATAAATCACAACCGGTTTGTTCCATTTTTTGTTGGATATAAAACACCTCAGGACTGGATTCGATGTCAGCCTGCCCCCACACTCTGTTCAGATTCACACCCGCTGCATTAGTGCGTAAATTTCCCAATGTACTACCATCCGGATTCATATTCGGTACTACATAAAATACCGCTATCTCCAGTAGTTTCTCTGCAATAGCATCATCCTCATCCAGCAAACGCTCCAGAAAACCTTCAATAAACCATTCAGCCATCGACTCACCGGGATGCTGACGCGCTGTCACCCATACCCGTTTGCGGCTCCCATTATCTTCACCAATCTGCAATACATCCAGATCACGCCCCTGCACCGTTTGTCCGGCCACACTCAGAGCACAACGCGGATCACTCTGCACCATCGCCACCATTTCCCGATGACGCTCCAGACCATAAGGCGTGAAATAAGCGTAATAAACAGCATCAGCCTCCGGTGTATGTTCAATCAACAACTGCCCGTCAATATAATCAGTCGGCACCCGGAACCAGTCTTCCTGATCATAGGAAGCCAGCGCCTGATAACCTTCCCAGCCTTCGGGAAAAGCTGCATCTGCCGCATTCACAATGTGCATTTTTAAAGGCTGCTCAAGCGCCCCCGTGACACGAAAGAAAAACCATTGGAAAAAATCTGACTTAGAATCGGTGCGAATGCTCAGCTGGATATTCTGTGTATTGTCTGTACTGATGACCTCAATATTACCGGCATCAAAAGTCTGGTTGATATGAATCATGTGTAATCTCAACACTCCCGCAGTTATCAAAAAATGTTCATTAAAACGCCAATAAGCACCGGTTATATTTCCTAACGCTACCGGTAATAATTCGTAGCTTGTGGAATCAAGCGAACACTACTATATTTAAGACATGTAGCGGATTGGTTGGTTATAATACGTCGACAGGCAAATCTCTCCTCCTCCTGATTTGTCTGTCGGCAACCAAGCAAAACGCGGCATAAGTAGATAGCAGCATGTGGTAAAACCATTCGCAGCACAAAAACGGTATATGACTCTCCTCCTCCTCCAATCATTTACCGTGCTGCGGATGGTTTTTTTATCGCCCAGCTCAACCACACACTCAAACTCTGTATCAATAAAACCGCACCACCAAACCAATACAAACCTTCATGCACTGTCACATTAGCTAACGTGCCGAGCTTAACGGACACAAACAGCAGCGCCACCACAAATACATCCAGCATCGACCACTTGCCCCAAGTCTCCAGAATATAGAGAAAACGTTCATGCACATGGCGGAATTGTTTGCCGGTATTGGCTATCAAGGCAAGACCTGCCATTTTGACCAGCGGTGTGAGCACACTAAACAAAAACAGAAAAGAGCATAGGAATATCTCTCCATGCTCCCAAAGTGTTTGCAGGCTGGAGTACAGTGAATACTGGTTATTAAAAAACCAAAACTTTTCCAGCCGCATCAAAGGTGCAAAAATACCCTGCCAGAATGCCCACAGGGCAAGCAGCAACAAACCGTTAAAAATCCAGCGTTGTAAAAGTGGCAAACCTTAAGCCGCCTGCAGCTCTTTTAAATACTGAAATAACAACCGGGATGACTTGGGTGGCTTATTATTTTTCTTTTCCTTCGCCGCATTACGCACCAGCTGACGCAGGTACTGTATATCAACGTCATTGAAACGGGCTAACAGGTCATCCATTGTCGCAGCATCACCCGCCAACAATTGATCGCGCCATTGTTCAACTTCATGAAATTCTTCAACCTTACGTTGGAGCGGTCGTTCCAAGTTTTCGATTTGTAAATTGAGCGCTTCAGGGTCTTCGTGGCGTATTAAACCAGTGGTATACAACAGCTGACGTTTACGTGCGCCACCCTTGAACCGGCGGGCATCGACCACTGCATCGCGCAATGTATCCGGAATATCCAGCTTTTTAAACAAGGTGTCGCTCATGTTCATCATGTGTAAGACAAGCGCTTTACTGGCCTGCATTTCAACTTTTAATGCGGCCCGGTCAGGCCGTTCCGCATAGATTTTTACATCTTCTTCATCATCGTACATAGAACAAACTTTTCGTGCTTAATCATGGGGAGATGACTTTAACACGAAAAGCTGTTCTATCTACGTTATCGCTGCAAGCAGTTACAGAGAAGCCAGTGCCGCATTGAAAATAGCGCTAGGACGCATTACTTCATCAGCTGCCTTCTCATCCGGGAAGTAATAACCACCGATATCAACCGCTTGACCCTGAACAGCATTCAGCTCTTCAACGATGCGTGCTTCTTCTGCAGTTAATTGCTCAGCCAACTTACTGAATATAGCCTTCAGCTCAGCATCATCATCCTGCGCTGCCAAAGCCTGTGCCCAGTACATAGCCAGGTAGAAATGACTGCCCCGGTTATCCAGCTGGCCCAGACGGCGTTGTGGTGATTTACCGTTATCAAGCAACATACCTGTTGCGTCATCCAGAGTTTTACCCAGAATGCCAGCGCGTGTATTGTCTGTCTGTTCCGCCATATGCTCCAGCGATACTGCCAAGGCCAGAAACTCACCCAGCGAATCCCAACGCAGGTAATTTTCTTCATTGAGCTGCTGTACATGTTTTGGTGCAGAACCACCCGCCCCTGTTTCAAACATACCGCCACCATTCATTAACGGTACAATAGACAGCATTTTGGCACTGGTGCCCAATTCCAGAATCGGGAACAAATCAGTCAGGTAATCACGCAATACATTGCCGGTCACAGAAATCGTATCTTTACCGCGAATCAGGCGCTCCATAGTGCGGCGAATGGCTACTACCGGCGACAAAATACGAATATCTAAACCTTCGGTATCGTGCTCTTTCAGATAAGCAACGACTTTTTTACGCAACTGTTGATCATGTGCACGCTCTCTGTCTAACCAGAAAATAGCCGGTGTACCTGAATTACGGCAGCGTTTAACACCTAATTTCACCCAGTCACGAATCGGCTCATCTTTGGTCTGACACATCCGCCAGATGTCACCTTCTTCAACCTCATGCTGTAACAATGTTTCACCACTGTTCTTATCAACCACACGCATGGTGCCGTCAGCTACCATCTCAAAAGTCTTATCATGCGAACCGTACTCTTCGGCCTTTTGCGCCATCAAACCGACATTAGGCACAGTACCCATCGTAGTCGGATCAAATGCACCGTGCGTACGGCAGAAGTTGATCACTTCCTGGTAAATCATCGCATAAGTACTTTCAGGAATAACCGCTTTAGTATCCTTCAACTTACCGTCAGAACCCCACATCTTGCCGGAATTACGAATCATCGCAGGCATAGACGCATCGACAATAACATCACTCGGAACATGTAAATTAGAAATACCGCGATCAGAATCTACCATCGCAATTTCAGGGCGGTTGATATAACAAGCACGAATATCTGCTTCAATCTCAGCACGCTTAGACTGTGGCAGGTGCTGAATTTTCAGGTAAACATTGCCTAAACCATTATTAGGATTAACACCGACTTCTTTAAAAGTCTCACCCCATTTCTCAAACAATTTTTTGTAGAAAACCGTAACCGCATGACCAAATACAATCGGGTGCGACACTTTCATCATCGTGGCTTTAACATGCAATGAGAACAACATGTCAGTTTCCCGCGCATCTTCCATGTGCTCTTCAAAAAAGGCACGCAGCGCCTTCTTACTCATGAACATGCCATCGATGACTTCACCGGCCAGTAATGGCGTGCTTTCTTTTAGCACTGTCACTTCCTGAGTGGCTTTATCGACAAATTCAATACGCACATCAGTAGCATCATCCACCACCAACGATTTCTCACTGGAGTAGAAATCACCACCGCGCATATGGGCGACATGAGAACGGGAAGCCATGCTCCATTTACCCATACTGTGCGGGTTTTTACGGGCATAATTTTTAACAGAAGGCGGCGCACGACGATCAGAGTTACCTTCACGCAGCACAGGATTTACCGCACTACCGAGAATTTTTCCGAAGCGGGCTTTAATATCCAGATCTTTCTCATCCTGAGGATCATCAGGATAATCCGGAATCGCATAACCCTTCGCTTGCAGCTCAGCGACCACATCACGTAATTGCGGGATAGAAGCACTAATATTAGGCAGCTTAATAATATTAGCATCAGGCGACTGCGTCAGCTCACCCAGTTCCTTTAGCGCATCCGGCGCACGCTGCTCTTCCGTCAAGAATTCAGGAAAACTAGCAATAATACGACCAGCCAATGAAATATCACGGGTTTCGACATTGATACCTGCTGTTTTAGCAAATGCCTGTACGATAGGCAGCAAAGAGCGGGTCGCCAGTGCTGGTGCTTCGTCAGTTTGAGTATAAATGATCGTGTTCGACACATCTGTCATAGAATCTACCTGTTGGTTGCAAAGTCCTTTAAATAGGCGAAATATACTATCACGAATGGGGGATAGAAATTAACAAGGTTTCATGAATTCAGGCACTGAAATATTTATCGCCAAGTTTAAGAAACAATTAGCAGAAGGCATTAACACATATATTAAGGAGCACCATTATGACCACTAACACCAAAGCAACTGGCGGCTGCATCTGCGGCGGCGTACGCTACGAAGTCAGCGACCACACCAAACTCCGTCCCGTAGTCGCCTGCCACTGCGAACAATGCCGCCGTTTCAGCGGCCACTTCATCGCCGCCAGCGGCACACAACACAAATACTTCACCCTGCTCAACCAGGAAACCCTACGCTGGTACACCTATATACCCAATGTAAAACAAGGCTTCTGTGGCGAGTGCGGTTGCAGCCTGTTCTTCGACTACCCCAAAGAAGCCCGCATTTCCATCGCAGCAGGATCATTGGATAATACCGACAATGTAACACTGGCAGCCCAGATCTATTGCACTGAAGCCGGTGATTATTACCACCTGCACCCCGAAGGTGAAATGATCGACGATGGGGAGTTTTCGCTGAATTGTCCGGATTGATCCTGAGCACCTTATTTCGGCAACAAAACACCAAAAAAATGTATACATTAGAAAAAAATATTGAACACAATATACAGTTTATACTACTCTGAGCGCACACTTCGACTCAGGATACCCTCATGAGCAAGTCTACAACGACTGCGCCCCGTTTGGAATTACGTAATATTAGTAAATACTACCCCTCTGTAGTGGCTAATAAAGACGTAAACCTGACCGTTATGCCCGGTGAAATTCATGCCATTCTGGGTGAGAACGGTGCTGGGAAAAGCACCCTGATGAAAGCTGTGTATGGCGTTATCAAACCGGATGAAGGCGAAATCTACTGGAACGGCGAACACGCTACTATCAACAGTCCGGCACAAGCCCGCAAGCTGGGCATCGGTATGGTATTCCAGCACTTCTCATTATTCGACACTCTCACTGTCGTAGAAAATATCTCACTGGCGATGGATGGCTCACAAAATATGGCCGCACTGGCCAAACG
>CALHAO010000116.1 GCA_937931765.1 uncultured Thiotrichaceae bacterium | reverse complement strand
GCACGTAGTAAGCTGGACATCCTGCAACACAGCATCGCAACACTCACCTCCGCCGGTTATGTTTATATTGGTATGGATCATTTTGCCAAGCCTACTGACGAACTCAGCAAAGCACAGGAAGCAGGTGAGCTGCACCGTAATTTCCAGGGTTACACCACGCATGCTGGTTGTGACCTGGTAGCTATGGGTGTCAGCGCCATTAGCAGTGTGCATGACAGCTATAGCCAAAATGAAAAGACATTGGCTGACTATTATGAGGCGATTGATGAAGAGCGCCTGCCGATTATCAAAGGCGTCAGCCTGGTGCGCGAAGATGTATTACGCCGCGAAGTGATTCAACAACTGAGTTGTCAGTTTATGGTCGACATCCGCGAGATTGAGCGCAGTTATGGCATTAACTTCGTGGATTATTTCTCACTGGAAATGACAGAACTGGAAACACTGGCGGCTGATGACTTACTGAGTATTGAAGATGATTTCCTGTTTATAACACCTGCCGGACGTTTGCTGGTGCGGCGTATTTGCATGGTCTTCGATACTTACTTCCGCGAACAGCGCATGGAACAACGTTATTCTAAAGTAATCTAATGCAATAATGATGGCCCGTCATCACCACTCAGCAAACGACCACGGCCAACAGCATATTTCCCCAGCGAATCCATCAGTACATTCTGAGCTGACAGTTTCAGCTCACCCTTCTTTGGTTTAATACGCTGGTAGCTACCATCGGCCTGTAACACCCATGCCTGCGTATTGTCCTGCAGATAAACCTCAAAGGCTTCATCGCGTACCCGTTGGCGCAATTCCGCATCCAGTATCGGAAAGGCTATCTCAACCCGGCGGAAGAAGTTGCGCGGCATCCAGTCCGCACTGGAACAATACATTTCTTCATCACCGTCATTCAGGAAATAATAAACCCGTGGGTGCTCAAGAAAGCGCCCCATCACTGAACGCACATGGATATTTTCTGACACACCTTTAATACCAGGCCGCAAACAACAGATGCCGCGTATCACCAGCTCAATTTTCACACCCGCACAAGAGGCCCGGTAAAGCGCTTTAATAATCTCCGGCTCAATCATGGAGTTCATCCGCGCCATAATATGTGCAGGCTTTCCCGCTTTGGCGTACTCAGCTTCGCGCTCAATCTTCTCCAGCATAGAAGTATGCAGACGGAATGGTGCTTCCAATAAATGATTCAGATTACGTGCACGCCCGAGGCCGGTCAACATATGGAAAACATTGTGCACATCCTCGGTGATGCCCGGATGACAGGTCATTAAACCGAAGTCAGTGTAAGCCTTGGCGGTTCCGGCGTGATAATTACCGGTGCCCAAGTTGGCATAGCGCACCAACTTATCACCCTCGCGGCGCACCACCAGGCAGAGCTTGGCATGCGTCTTATAACCCACCACACCATAGACCACGTGCACATTAGCCTGTTGCAGACGGTTGGACAGTTCAATATTCGCTTCTTCGTCGAAACGCGCACGTAGCTCCACCACAGCGGTAACCTCCTTGCCCTTACGTGCGGCTTTGATCAGGCTTTCCACTAACGCTGAATTTTCTCCGGTTCGATACAAGGTTAGCTTAATCGCCAACACATCATCGTCTCTTGATGCCTGGTCAAGAAATTTCAGCATGGTATTAAACGACTGATAAGGGTAATGCGATAAAATATCCCGCTGGCGAATCGCTTTAAAAATATTGCCGCCCGCCTTCTTAATCGCATGCTTGCTCCCCGGCATGAAAGGTGCAAAGCGAAGTTTGGGTTTATCAATCAGGTCAATCACATTCATCAACCGATTCAGATTAACCGGCCCGTCCACCTGATAGACATCCTGATCATCCAGTTCAAAATGTTTTTGTAAATAACGGAAACTGGTCTCTGAACAATGATCAGCCACCTCCAAACGCACTGCGGCACCGAAATTGCGATGCGGCAACTCGCCTTTCATGGCTTTCAGCAAGTCATCAATTTCCTCTTCATCCACGTACATATTGCTGTTACGTGTGACCCGGAATTGATAACAGCCATCTACTGTCATGCCAGGAAATAAGCGATCGATAAAAGCGTGGAGGATGGAGGATAGAAAAACAAAACTATTCTCACTGAGCGCAATATCAGCCGGTAAACGAATAATACGCGGCAAGGTGCGTGGAGCCTGAACAATAGCGGCGCGAATTTCCCGCCCGAAAGCATCAGTACCATCCAGCTCAGTAATAAAATTCAGGCTTTTATTAATCACATTCGGAAACGGGTGCGCTGGGTCAAGCCCGAAAGGACTCAATAGCGGCATCAACTCGTTATCAAAATAATCTGATAACCATTGACGCTGCACATCATTCCAGTGCGCACGACGGGCAAAATGAATACCTTCTTTTTTAAGCGCCGGAATGATCACTTTGTTTAACAAGGAGTATTGTTGCTCAACCAAGCTTTTTGATAGATCAGCAATACGCTTCAGCGCAGCACCCGGCATCAGGCCATCAGCACTACAGGCGTAAAGATCCAGCAATTGCTGCTGCTTAAGGCTACCTACCCGCACTTCAAAAAACTCATCCAGATTAGAACTGGAAATACACAAAAACCGCAGTCGCTCTAACAGAGGCATACGTTTGTCCTGCGCGAGTTCCAGCACACGGCTATTGAAAGCCAGCAAACCCAGCTCCCGGTTTATGTAGTA
>CALHAO010000115.1 GCA_937931765.1 uncultured Thiotrichaceae bacterium | reverse complement strand
TCCATCGTTAATATCTCAACCTTTGCGGTGTTTGAGCCTGATCCACTGTTCCCTACTTCGGGTGTGTTCCGTGCGGCTCTAGCCTCCTACTCCAAGTTATACAGCACTAAGTTTGCGGCGCAGAATATCCGTATGAATAATATCCTACCGGGGTTTATTGATAGCCTGCCGGAGACTGAAGACCGCGTGGCACGGATTCCGGCGGGGCGTTATGCCAAAGTGCGTGAGTTAACTGAAGCAGTGGCGTTTTTCGCTTCGGAGAAATCCAGCTATATCACGGGGCAGAATTTGCGCGTGGATGGTGGTTTGACTGATTCGGTTTGAAACTGAAAACATCAGTTATTAAGATGCTTAGTTTATTAAGCATCTTAACCGTGATCCTGTACATTTAAACCCCATGCTATCGTAAAACCTGATAGTCCGGGGGCTGTCTTCAGGTGGCGGGCTTCCCACTTCAAGTCTCTTCCATCCCAACTCTCTGCCTTTATTAATGGCAGACTTAATCAAAAGATTACCTACTTTTGATGAGCGATATTCAGGCTTGACGTATAACTCGGATATTTCACCAAATACGCCCCCTGCGTAGATGGCGGCACATTCATGGAGAGTGATGACACCGATAGTAGAACCATCATGTTTCGCCAGAAACGCCCATATTTTGTATAAAGTTAGCAGGGTTTTGGCTAACTGCTCAAGATTCATGTTTTCGATGTCTGCTGAAGCATCAGGCTCCAGTTCAATTAAAAGACTCCGAACCAACTCAGCAACCTCTTCAGAATCCTTACCAGATGCTTCAACTATATTGATATTTTTTATCACAGCTTTACACCTGCATTTTTCCGCATTGATAGACGATAAAAATCCATAGCATTCCCACTAAACACCTTAGCAGCACCCACATCTCCAAGAATATCAGAGATACACAAAAAGTCCTCATCGGTATAAGGTACCGGCGCTCTGGTTGATGGCAAGTCCGTACCAAACATTAAAGCATCCGGATTTTCTGAATAAATCGACTTTAATACCTCGGCAATATCAAAATCTACCCGCCCAAACCCAGTAGCCTTAATACGAACAACCTTACCCGCCAGCTTCAATAAAGTACTTAACCCGGATTTACTTAAACCCAGATGATCAACACTAACAGCAGGCAAGTTAATAATCGTTTCATACAAACCGGCCAGATTACTTGAATCGATATATAACTCGGCATGCCAGCCAAACAGGTCATGCACTTTATCCGCCAGATAAGCTAACTCTCCGATACCTTCAGACCCGCCTCTTTTTACATTAAATCGTACCGCACGAACTCCGCTATCATTTAAGTAGCCTAACTCCTCATCTGACATTGATGCTGGTATCTGAGCGACGCCCACATAAGAAGACCCGAGTTCTTTAAGGCTGGCCACAAGATAGGTTTGATCGAATGCCTGAAAGGAACCGGAAACTACAACCCCGCCACAAAGGTCATATTCAAGCATTCGATCTTTATAATTTTGCACAGTGAATACTTCGGGTAAATATCCTTGATTCCGCACCAGCGGATAACGGGCATCAATAATGTGGAAGTGGCTATCAAACAGTTGATATTGATCTAACATTTTTATTTTCCTAGGAACTGTAGTCATGATTGGCATGCCTTGCGCATCCGCTGCAACCAACGCCAAAAATAAGACTGGCCCTCACTGTTATTACCAGTGAGCAAATAGTGTAATACACTCTCATTCTGAGTCGCCCAGTCTGTTCTGCGCCGAACACTTCGCGTCGCACACATCAAAATCCGGTCACTCACCTGCAATGTCACATCCTCATCCGGCACCAATAAAACAGCCCCTTCACGCTTCAATAACAAAGGAATCACCTGCAGATACTTGTCACGATCATGCGGATTACGCAACAAGGTACGCAAAGGCACCGGCACAGATGACTTGCCCTCGATTTTCAAAGGCTTACAGGCGTGATATAAAGCTGGAGTGCGGCTTTTAGTAATCTTCAGCTCCCAAAGGTAAGGTACATTTTCATCCATCACCCCTAGAATCCGGCTCAATAACTGGTTAACCCATGGCTCACTTTTATCAGCCGCCAATGACAAGAAATCACTCAGCAGCGGTGTACGTAACAACGCAAAAATTTTATGGGCGACCACATCACCGCGTTTCATCGTCAGATGAAAGCCAGCCCGATCAAAAATCAGTGAATTCTCACGATTATTCTGCCGTGTCACCATGAAAATAGTAGGATTCAACTCCCGGGCCGTCATTAGGATAGACAAATTATTACCATCATTATCCGTCCCGGCGATAATACCTGTCGCCTCACGCACACCCGCTTTAATCAAGGTCTGGGCACCCGTGCCATTGCCCATAATCAACCCCGGTAAATTTGCATCCTGCGGCAGGGGTTCAATAATACTGGACTCAATACCGGAACTGATTAATTGCTCATGTAAAGTCTGGCCAAAACGTCCGTACCCACAAATAACCCAATGCCCATGCTCCGGAAAGCTTGGCTCAGGAAAAGGCTCATTAGGTACACCTGTCATCCATTCCAGTAACGTATAATGTCCCGGACATTTCAATGCTAAAACCAATCGTTCCGCAAACGACTCAAATGGATTAACCACGGTGTTATGCCCGAAAGAACGAATATTGGCTACCGCCTCTTCTGAATCAGCCCGCGCCAGAAAGCGCGTATCAGGATTCAACAAATGTGTGCTCAGTGCGATCAACAGATTTACTTCGTCCGAGTCAGTCAGTGCAATCACCCCCAAACAATACGGACTGGTAACACCCGCTGACTCCAACACGTTTGGGTGAGAAGCATCACCAACAACCCCCAACGGCTGGCGGCGGTAATCATTCAACTCCAGCTCATTAATATTATTTTCATCAGGATCAATCACCACCGACTTGATTCCCTCTTCCGACAAAGCCTCCACCAGTATTGCACTGGTATCCCCATAGCCACAAACCAGGTAAAACGGTGTATGCAGGTGCTGAACATTACGTCGGAAAAGGTACTCGTTACGTAATCGCCGGAAAGCAGGATCTTGCAACACACCCAGCAAGGAACCAATACTATACAGCCAGCCAATCACCGAAGCATAAATAGTGAACATTGCCCACATGCGCTGAGCATTGGTAAACGCATAAGGTATTTCACCAAAACCGATCGTTGATGCCATGTAACTGACAAAATAGAAGGCATGGAAAAAAGACATCTGCCAGACATTACCCTGATCATCCTGTCCCGGGATCAGCACAAAACCTAATATTGAAATGGCATAAATAATAACCAGCAGGATCAGCGGAATCCGTAGCCGCCGCAACAGAATGTAAAAAAGGCCAGGCATTAGCGACGCACAGTAATGGTTTCAGCAACCAGTAATACAACAGAGGTTATATTGGCCAATAAAGCACCACCGGACAATGAAACAATGGACACCATAATCTCCGGTGTCATGCCTCCCGGATTCACATGCTCAGCCCAACCCCAAATCAGTGCAGCAATAATTAACTGTAAATCCGCCACCAGACTGGTCGCCAGCAAGATAGCACCGAGATGGGTGCGATCACCGAACTTGAGCAGCGTTGAAATCAGGCTAACCACCACCGCCGCAAATAATTCAAACGCATGATGGTGCTGCGGATTATCAATATCACCGATGAAAAAGCCAAAATTCAGCGTTAACGCTAATACAATAAAAAAACCAAAGATGACTTTTTCCATGTTCATGGCAACACTTTACCCTGTAATAATAATAACTACAGTTTACGGTTTGGGCAGCAGTAATAAAAGTCGGGTGGGATAACTAGCCCGGATTGTCGATATAGAGGTTTGCACGTCGACAAAACGACACCAGAATATAGCGTGTACCACGAATAGTCGGGCGACCACCGTGCGGGTGCGTCATACTGGGGAACAATGTACAATAACCACCACGCGGGTTTGCCAAAATCTGCTGGCGTGGGAACCATGTACCGCCGCCTTCAAAATCCGTATTCAGTCCTACCGTGAAGGTATAATCAGAAAAATCACTGTGTACGGCCAGTGACTGCTGTTCCTCAGCCTTATAACGCGCTACAAAACTCTCATCAACCATCGTGTTCACCCAGCGATCACCCTCTAATCGCCAATGCAATCGTGCGATAGGGTGGCAAAACACTTCCAGTACACGACGGTACATTTGTAGTAGCCCCAAGTCAGCCAACAAAACATCATTGGTAGGATAAAACTGGTGACGATCCTTTGTCCAATCTGCTTTTTGTTCTGTGTATTCGACTAGCTCAGTACAAAACTCATAAGTAAACAGCGGGAAATGGTAAATATCATCATGTAGCTGCTCAACTACCAGATCAAAATAACCTTCGCGTATACCTGGCTGGATATACTTGTTAACCCAGGCATCCCAATTGTCACTCCATGTGCCGAGCGTCACTACAGGTGGCGCTACTTCCTGATGTTCCTGAGGCAGTTGTTCCTGTTTTACACTCACTGGATTCATGATATTTCCCGTTTTATTAAAATGCGCAAATCCGGCTTCCAATCTAGCAATAGCCATCAGGGCGAGACGAATCTCATCTACTCAGAAGGTTGGATTTCACAGATATGCTTTTCAAATCACAATAAATATACCGACAAACCCTTCATGAATTGCGATAATCCGATGATGCGTATACCTAGATTCTATTTAGCCCAACCTTTGCTGGTTAACCAGACATTGGAATTGCCTACCGAACTGTTCCGCCATGCCATTCAGGTATTAAGGATGAAAGCCGGTGCACCACTGATTTTTTTCAATGATGAAGGAGGGGAATTTCTGGCTGAACTCAGTGATGTCAGTAAGCGTAAAGCTACTGTCAGCATTTTGTCATTCGATCCGGTAGACCGGGAATCAAGCCTGCACCTGACTTTGGTACAAAGCATTATCAAACCGGACAAGATGGATCTGACCATTCAGAAATGTGTAGAACTTGGGATCAGCAATATCCGGCCAATGATCAGCCAGCGTAGCGTGGTGCGTATGGGGCGCGATAAACTGGATAAAAAACTGAGCCATTGGCAGGCTATCGCCATCAATGCTTGTGAACAGTCCGGTCGCACCCGTATTCCAACCATTCTCACGCCTCTAGCATTTGATGCGTGGTTGGAAGCACCGGCAGAGCACAACGAAACCCGCCTGATGTTAATGCCGGGTGATTATCCGCGCATCAGTACCCTGCAGGGTAGCTTGCCAGAGAAGCCCCATATTAGTTTGATGATCGGCCCAGAAGGTGGTTTTACTGATGATGAAGTCACCGCATGCCAACAGCACAATATCATCACGCTGTCACTGGGGCCGCGCATACTAAGAGCTGAAACTGCTGCAATTACTGTTACCAGCCTATTGCAGCAGTATTTCGGAGATTTATAAGATCAGGATCTATAAACAGCCCCACCTACTTTTCTGAAGCCGCTAACTCAGAATCTTCAGTTGTTAGCTCATCATTCAGTTGCGTAATGAACTCATCAATGGACAGCGTAGGTGCTAAATGGATATTTAACGAACTCAACTCACGACTGAATTCCGCCTCACCGGTATATTCAGCAGCAATCGCCATTTGATCAGCATAATCTGACACCTGATAAAGTGTCATCGGCGCACTGAACAATAAAGCAAGGCCAATAGCATTGCGGGCGTTGGAGTGATGTACCAGCCGCACATAAAGGTAAAGTAGGAACGGCATCCATAGAAAATCACCGACAAGACTCACCCATTCCATCGGCCAGGTCGCGGTAAACAGATAGTTCAGCTTATGTCCCAGCTCACCCAGTAGTTGTGGGCCAAGCATCAGTAATGCGGCAAAACTTAATGCCGAGCCTATTTCCCAACGCCGTATCGACAAACGACTGATCCCCGAGACCACCAGGGTCAGCACAATCATCGCCAGCAAATACGGCATTAAATCACTGAAATAATATGAGGCTTCCTTGGCATAAATAGTCTCCAGGTATTTTTCAAATAAGAAGACAAACAAGGTGAATACCATCAGGGCAATTGACCAGGCAGGCTTACAGAATAACTTATACAACCCGGAACAATTGCGCACACTGGTTTTAGCAATATCCATATCAGAGTACATGACTCTGGCTCGCCGGGCACCTAACAACAGATCCAAAGGTTCTTTACCCAGCTCTAATGTCAAGGGCTTGTCCGACAGCACCTGGCGATTAACTTTGGAGCCATTTTCTTCAGAGAGATTGCGTATCACCAATTGACCATTATCAGCCAGATCAATTTCCATGTGATGACTCGAAACCGTGGCATCGGACAAAATAATGTCGTTATCCAATGCCCGTCCGATCCGCACCGGAAACTGCGTTAGCCGATGGTATTGATTCAAACTACGGGTATGGATTTCCAGAATCAACTCTGCAGGACGTTCTATTTGTGCCATTTGAAAGACCCCAGCATACGTTCCAGCAAGCGAATCGCGCTGGAAAAATCAGAACCACTCATATACAAATCAAACAACATACCGCGCTTTTGTTCTCCAA
>CALHAO010000114.1 GCA_937931765.1 uncultured Thiotrichaceae bacterium | reverse complement strand
GTTTATGCTGTGGTGGTGAGTGTTTTTATCTATAAAGACATATCATTATCGGTGTTGGGGAAAACGATCCTGTCTTCTGCGGCAGAGAGTGCACAAATCCTCAGTATTATCGCGGTGAGCGGCGGTGCTTTGTGGATATTTGCCAATATGGGAGCGGCTGATGCGCTAATCAATAACGTGACTGCTTTCCAGTTTCCACCCACACAATTGCTGTTCGTGATCGCGTTTATCCTAATTCTTACCGGAACCGTCGTTGGGCCGGGTTTATTGATAATCCTAGTCATACCACCCTTTACTTCACTGGCTATCGCTAACGGCATTGATGTAGTGCACTTCGGGGTCGTGGCCGTGTTTTCTTCAGCAGTAAGCCTGGTGACACCACCGGTTGGGATATTGCTGTTTCTCACTGCCAGTCAGTCTGGTGCCAGTATCTTGGCTATATTGAAGGAGATGCTGCCGTTTTATATTGCGTTGACATTGTTATTGATTTCACTGATCTATTTTCCTGTGTTGTCATTGGGTCTCGGTCAACTATTGTAGAGAAAAGGGACTGCCACTATTAATGGCAGTCAATGTAGAGAGCAGCGTTTAGAATTTTATAGCACACAAATTTCGATGGCTTCCATCACACAGTCAGGGGCTATTCTTTCCCTAACGGCGGGCCGGTAAATTTCTGACCAAATTCTGCAGATATTTTTTCTAATTCAGGCATTTGATCGGGCAGTTTCAAATCAATCGTTGCGCCAAAAAAGCCTTCAAACCCACCGGGAGTGACGACTACCAGAATCTTGCCGCCCGTGTCGCCGGTCATTTTAAAAGTATGCTCCTTACCCTTAGGTGCAAAGCCAGCTTCACCCGCGCCGACTACCACCGTTTTACCATCAACCAACACCTCTGCTTCACCTTCTAAAACATAAAAGGCTTCGTCGGCGTCTTCATGGATATGCCTGGGCGGCCCCTTGGCAGCATCGAACTCAACGGTGAACATGCCTAATGAATCGTTTGTGGCACCTTTTTCCAGTAACACATGTACCTTGTCACCGTTCCATTGCAAAGGATCATGCGCCATCGCATGGGGCACCGCGACTAACGCAGCCATGCAACCTAAAAAACTTATCAATGATTTATTCTTGGGGAACCATTTCATTATCCTGTCTCCTTCTCTTACAAATAGTGGCTAAAGTGAAGTGTTTGCCTCAACGGTTTGGGGTAGAAATGTTGTTGAGGTTTAGGATAGTTTGGCAAAGTGTGCGTTCGCGAATCGTTCGGGTGAGATTGAACGTTACCCCCTACAGAATTGAGCATTGACCGAGCAACACAGGCAACTAATGAAGCTATGGATATTTCCTGCGGTGGCGTGAGTAACTGGCTATGACGATTAAGAGTTTTGTGATGTTAAATTAGTCACGTCCACCCGCTCCCCATCCGTCACCAACAACCAGGCTGACAGGTTCTTCAGCCTGGCAATTTCCGGCAGCTGCAAATAGCCCTGCACCTGTGCTATGCCTTCCTTTGTTTTAGCTTCCCAACCTACGTATTTATCAGCACTTTTACCCTTTTTACAATACTTCAGCTCAATCAAATGCTGATGAGGCAGAACAATAGGGTTACGTTCCAACAACAAAATATCAGGGTATTTGCGGTTTATTTCACGTTCACTCTGGATAAAGTACACCGGCACCTGATAGAGCAAGGTCAGCAGCAGTACCTTGATATGCTTCTCATCCATATTCATCGCATCGCGGTTGGAAAGCAATTGCAATGCCTGTGTCATCTCCGTAATCAATGGCTGCATGTCATCACGCATCGCCAAAGCCTCCACCGCCAAACGCAGGGCCTGAGTAGAAATACTCATCTGGTTACGACGCTCTAATTCCACCTTGAAATACTGGAAGTACAACTCACGCATCACATGATTGGGGATAACAAACACTTCACCAAAAGGCGTTTTACGTTGCAGGGTCACAAACCCCATATAAGCCAACAGGCTGATAAAATCGTCGCGATCAAAACCTTTTTCAAAATCAAACTTACGACGCTGTTCTGCACTCACTTCGCCCTGACTAATCAACGCGTCCAGCACGGAAAAATTAGTATCGCGGTCACCGATACTGAACATACCTAAAATCTTACCGTAGTCAGAAGCGATATTGTCATCCAGCATAGGATCGGGATAGCTGCAATCTTTTAACCGGAAATTTTTAAGGAAGTACAGCACCATATTAGCGTTGTAGATTGTTTCAGAGGCATCATCATTAAAGCGATAGCCATTATACCAATCGGTAACGTCGGCCATCAGTGCGTCAGCATCAAGCTTGCACGCAGAAACCAGGGGCTGTAACAAGCTGGCGGTTTCTGCTTTGGTAAAACCAATCGCTTCATTGAAATCCTCATGTAACGAAAGATTCTGGCCAATATTAAAACCACTGGTCATGCTATCTAACATAATGGGCGTAACACCGGTGATAAACAGACGATCAAGCGTGCCACGCTGCGTCGATGTTTTTAACACTTCGTAGAAACTACGTACGAAGCCGCCTTTGCCCATGATCCGCTGGAATAGCTTCAGATCATCAGCAAGGATACTATTGGCAAAATGATCGTATTCGTCGATCAGGAGTAATAGCTTTTGCCCGGACATCACACTCATAAACCGCTCCATCTTGGCAGCGGGGGAAGTCATGGCTAACACCTCAGCCTGAATGGATTTCGGGTGACCATAACGGCGCAGAAAGTCCAGTAATGCACTGTCCACCTTGTCATTAACCAACCCAAAAATGGCATCATAACCACCATCGGTATCAATCCCACTAAAATCCATGGTCAATACAGGATAACTGTTGCGCAGGGGTGTGGGGTTTTGCCCGATGTGGAGCTTTCCAAACAACTCATCAAACTCATCCTTATGAGCAATATCGTAGTAATGCTCTAACATGGACAAGAACAGGCTTTTACCAAAACGGCGCGGGCGCAGCAGGAATAAGAAGCTACCAACCTCTTCCAACATGGGGATGAAAGCCGTTTTGTCGATATAAACAAAACCTTCTGTAATTACTTTTTTAAAGTTGCTTTCGCCGTAAGGAATTTTCATCGGGTTACTCGTTGAGTTTTCACTGGGTGTTAGCCGCAGTTTAACATAGTACTTCAAGGCCGCATTGCGCTCGCGGTGATCCTGATTATCTCACTCACCCTGAGACCGTTCAATCTCCAGCAACTGCTCAACTAGTTCCCGCTCATCCTCTATCATCTTAGGCTTCAGCAATAACCAGATAGTAAATACCGCCCCTTCCCCAAGCTGTGAACTCACTGTAAGATTACCGCCATAACGATGTATCAGGCTGTAGCTCAGCGACAAACCCAGCCCCGTTCCCTCCGCTTTTTTCTTAGTGGTATAAAATGGATTGAAAATTTTATCTAGCTGATCATCAGCAATCCCCGCACCATTATCAGCCACACTGATTTTCACACCCTTGCCCAGCCAGTCGCGTGTTGTCACCCGAATTTCGCCACCCTGCTCCGGTAAAACATGAATCGCATTACGGATCAGGTTAATCAGCACCTGTTGTAATTCATGCGCATTCATTTCAACGGTCTGCCCGGCCTGACAATCAGCTTCTAAGCGAAAATATTTTTGTTTACGCAGGTGCTCCACCAGCAGAAAGGTTTTCCCCACCACCTCATTCACATCCACCTCCTCCAGCGCCCCCGAATAATCAACCGGCCTGGCGTATTGCAGCAAGTTATCTAAAATCGCCTGAATCCGATAGATCTGTTCAATAATAAGGCCAATTTCTTGCTGAACCGGCTGGGCAGCGTCACCCAATATAGCTGTCAGCATGTCCACATTGCCCAGAATCACCGCTGCCGGATTATTAATCTCATGTGCCACTCCGGCAGTCAGCTCCCCCATCGCCGCCAGCTTTTCCGCCACCACCAACTTGCGCCGGGTCTTACTGAGCACATCAATCGTACGGCTCAAGTCACTGTTTCTATGAGTCAGCTCATTGGTACGTACTTCCACCTTATGCTCCAACTCATCAGCCCAATTCTGAATTTCCTGATTACGCTGCTGCAACAAGTCCAGCAGGGCATCAAACTCATGCGCCAATTCGGCAATTTCATCCTGTGACTTCACCTCACCCACACGCTCCTGATCACCGCTCCGAACCGAACCAATCACCCGACTGATACGCTCCAACGGGCTAAAAACCGAGCTGGCTCCATGCAATACCAACAATAAGGAGACCAGCAACAAGCCGACCAACAGCATCACCAAAGCCAGTATTGCCTCCCATAAATCCTGTCGAAACGGTGCTTCCAGATAACCCGCGTACAGAATGCCGATACGCTTACCCTCTGCATTACTAATCGGCGAATAACCCGAGATATACCAGTCATTGACCACAAAAGCCCGATCAACCCAGTTCTCACCACGTCCCAATACGTGAGTCTTCACCACCTCCGAGACCCGCGTCCCCAAAGCACGCTCACCCGGTCGCAATGGCACATTGGTAGACACCCGAACATCATCCAGAAACAAAGTCACTGTGCCCAAACTACCTTCCGGCAAACTGCCCTCGCCGTACACCAAATCACGAATCGTATCGACCAACTCAAAATTGCGATTGAGCAACACCCCCGCATCCAGCACAGCACCGACCTGCCCGACTTCATCCAGTAGCGGGTATAAAACACGAATCATCATCGCCCGGTCTTCCAGCAATCGTTCACTGGGCGTGGCATAAGGCGTGGCCAGCAAAGGTAACTCAACCTGCTTAGCCAATTCATCATCCAGCAGCGCCAGCTCAGCATGACCGAATACCTCAACACCTTTAGCAGGCTGCCCGGAAAGCACCTGCCGCCAAAGCGGTGATTGATTTTTGGCGATAGGCGCTGTCTTTCCGGCCTGTAAGTCATGTAGCCGGAGATACGCGAAACCCTCATCCTGCTGCAGCTTTTCCAGCTGAGCCTGCACCTTATTCTTACCCCCCAGCCGCCATTCTTCGCGGAAAGCATACGACTCACCAAACCGCTCAAGGCGGCGCGAATAATCATCCTGCAGGCGCTGAAAGCTATCATTCGCTACAGAAAGGTCGGTATTCACCTTAATGTACAACTGCTCGTAGGTAAGATTGTGCCCCCAGAATATGGCCGCCCCCACCGCCACCGGAATCACCAATACAATAGGGAACAGCACCAGAATCAGTAGCTTGTAGCGAATGTTGCGCTGAACTTTATTCCAAAACAGGGAGAAGGGATTCATGGCAGCAGTTTATCAGAACAATTCCCATGACTTGAGTTTGCGCTCCATCGTCTTACGGGAAATACCCAACAAACGTGCAGCGGCTGATTTATTCCCGTCCTGTGACTTCAACACTTTCAAAATATGGTGTTTCTCCACATCTTCCAGCAACAAGCTATCCGGCTCACCACCATCGCCATTGATCTGCGACGGCCTATTAACAGCCTTGGTCAGACACTGACTGGGCATTACGCCCAACAACAACGACCGTTCAATCACATTTTTCAGTTCACGCACATTGCCCGGCCAGCGATATTCTTGTAGCCGCATCACTTCCTGCTTGCCAAAACTACGTTGTGCTACCCCCAAATCAACGGCCAGCTTGTCAACAAAGTGCTGCGCCAATAAACTAATGTCACCATGCCGCTCCCGCAACGGCGGCATACGGATACTCAATACATTCAGGCGGTAAAACAAATCCTCCCGGAACCTACCGGCTTTCACCTCTTCCACCAGACTTCGGTTAGTCGCCGTCAGAATGCGCACATCAATTTTAGTCTCAACATTTGAACCGACCTGGCGAATGCTACGTGCCTCCAGCACCCGCAACAGATGTACCTGCATCGACATCGGCATTTCACCGATCTCATCCAGAAACAAAGTACCGTCATTGGCATAGGTAAACAAACCTTCCCGCGCCTGATGCGCACCGGTAAAAGCGCCCTTCACATGGCCAAATAACTCACTTTCCAATAATTCAGCACTCATTCCACCACAATTAATAGAGACAAAATTACCCTTACGCTGACTTAGCTCATGAATGGCTCGCGCCGCCAGCTCTTTACCAGTTCCGGTTTCGCCTTCAATCAATACCGTAGAAGGCATCGGCGCAACATGTTTGATAATCTGGCAGACATCCAATACCTCGCGGCATTCACCGACCATATTGGACACGTCATAATCCTGCTCAATCTGGCGGCGATAGACATAATTTTCTCGGCGTAACTGCTCCTGCTCCAGGCAACGATCAACAGCTGTCTGCATCTGAGTCAGGCGAAAAGGCTTCATCAAAAAGTCTACCGCCCTGACCCGCAGCGCCTCGATAGCCGTTTGTAAGTCAGCATAAGCCGTCATGAAAATAACCGGTGTGCCATAGCCCTGCTCACGCAGCTGACTAACCCACTCCACTCCTGAACCATCCGGCAGACGAATATCAGAAATAATCAGATCAAAGTGACACCGCTCCATCAATTCCACCGCCCGGCTCAGGCTTCCCGCTGTTTCAACCATACCAAAGCGCCCTTCCAAGCCGCGCTCAAGAAAAGCAATGATTCCTGGCTCATCATCCAGAATAAGAACTGACTTCATAGACAAATAGTCCCAATGAAAATAATAGAATTAGAGACAATATAACCCATTTATTAAATTATTCGGCAAAAATTTTTGTAGAAAATGGTATTTTTTACGATTATATTCCCCTGAAGATTGATTATTCACATAACTGATAATTGCCTGACCCAGGAGGTCATTTGTGAAAAAACTACTGGCTACATTACTGCTATCTGCTGCTGTTGTACTGCCCGCTCAGGCAGAAGCCCCTAAACCGGAAAATCCTGTGCTGCGCATGGCCACCACCACCAGCACCGACAACTCCGGCCTATTGAAAACCATTCTGCCGGTATTTCAGCAAAAAACCGGTTATGAAGCACAAGTGATCGCAGTCGGCACCGGCAAAGCACTGAAAATGGGCCAGGACGGCGATGTTGATGTCGTATTGGTACATGCCCGAGCCGCTGAAGATAAGTTTGTTGCAGAAGGTCACGGTGATAAACGCTACGATGTGATGTATAACGACTTTGTGCTGGTTGGCCCTGACAGTGATCCGGCGGGCGTTAAAGACAGTAAAACCGCAGCGGCGGCACTGAAAAAAATTGCACTGGCTAAATCGGTATTTGTTTCACGTGGCGATGACTCCGGCACGCACAAGAAAGAAAAGGCATTATGGGCAGCAGCGGATATTAAGCCGGAAGGCGAATGGTATCGCGAAGCCGGACAAGGCATGGGCAAGGTATTACAAATGGCAGGCGAGCTGGAAGCCTACACGATGACTGACCGTGGCACCTGGCTGGCGTATATG
The DNA here is from genome assembly GCA_937931765.1 of uncultured Thiotrichaceae bacterium. Classification (GTDB taxonomy): domain Bacteria; phylum Pseudomonadota; class Gammaproteobacteria; order Thiotrichales; family Thiotrichaceae; genus Thiolinea. The sequence continues at coordinate 7,939 of CALHAO010000114.1, read as the reverse complement.
AGTAAATCACCTTCGCAGATCGTGTTGGAAGGCGATGAAACACTGTTCAACCCCTATGGTATTATCGCCGTCAGCGCAAAAAAATACCCTGATAGCAACCAGGCAGGCGCACAAGCATTGATCGACTGGATAGTATCTGAAGAAGGCCAGCAGCTGATTGGTGATTTCAAAATTAATGACAAACAACTTTTCATCCCGAATGCGGGTGAAAAAGCCGAAGCGGAAGATAAGGCAGCCTGATTTATAGCCCCATTCCCGCTTTCTGATATTGGGAGGCGGGTCTTTTGGCCCCATATGGAAACACTCAGCAGCCACACATTAAACGCTCTGCAACTTCTGTTCAGCGGCGACTCCGGACTCTGGAGCATAGTCGGTATTTCATTCCGGGTGTCGATCACGGCTATTATTATTTCAGCTCCCCCTGCCCTGTTACTGGCATTCGCGCTGGCTTACGGCCACTTTCCGGGGCGGCGGCTGCTTATCTCCATCTTTTCGACATTACTGTCTGTGCCCGCTGTCGTGGTTGGCCTGACCTTGTACCTCATCCTATCCCGACAAGGCCCGATGGGTGATTTACGTTTATTGTTCACCCAAACTGCGATGGTACTGGGGCAGATTGTGTTGGTGTTTCCGTTATTGGTGGCTATGAGTCATTCCAGCCTGCAAGCCTCCGACCGCCGTGCCTGGGAAACTGCCCGCATGTTAGGTGCATCCCGTACGCGCTCATTCTTCGCTATTTTGTTTGAAATACGTTTTGGGCTGATGGCTGCGTTTCTGGCTGGATTCGGGCGTATTATTGCTGAGGTGGGCGCTTCGATGATGTTGGGGGGGAATATTCTGAACTACACGCGGAATATACCGACGGCGATTGCTTTGGAAACCAGTAAGGGGGAATTTGCCCAAGGGATTGCACTGGGGATTGTATTGCTGGTGATGTCGTTTAGCCTTAATCTGTCATTACATTATTTTCAGGGGCGGGGGCATATTGCGCCGTGATTCAAATGCGTAAGCTCTCATCATTTCGGTTATACTTTCGGCAAGAATGACCAGAGACCATCCCCAGTGCAAAACACGCCACAATCTCCCGACATCTTCATTAGTTACCGCAGCAGCCATTTCAAATGGGTAGAAACACTGGCCAACAATCTGGTGGCTCAGGGCTATTCGGTTTTCTTGGATAAATGGTCACTTATACGCGGGCAGGACTTTGCCCGCCAGTTACATGAAGCCGCTTCCGGAGCCAAAGCCGCCATTCTGATCGGCACAACGGATTCCGTCGATTCCGGCTGGGTTAATGATGAGTTTAATCTATTGCGGGAACGGGTTCGGCAAGAAGCCGAGTTTAACCTGATACCGCTGATATTTGGTGAGTTACCGGACTTTCCGTTTCTGGAAAACATTCTGGCGATTGACTTCCGGGACAGTAGCGACGCTGGTTATCGCCGTGCATTTCATGAATTATTATCCGGCCTGAATAATCAGCCACCGGGCAATCAGCACTTTACCGGTGAGCTGAATATCCCACAGGATTTGCATCGAGTGCGGGTGGAAACGATTACCCAGACTGAAGATATTTCCACAAAGGTGTTCAGAACACTGGCGCGTAATAAGCCTTTATTATTACTCAGCCAGACCGGACGTGATACCGGCTTGCTGTGCGAGCAGTTACTGACCCAGGCGGAAAGTAGTTATGGTGAAGCCGCCGTGTTTCGTCTGTCGATGCCTGCGGTGGAAGAAGCTGATGAGGCGGCTTACTACCGTTATGTATCCCGTAGTTGTGGTTTGCGTGACTGTGAAAACAGCATGGATTTCAACCGGGCACTGGAAGACCGCATACGCCAGAGTCAGCACTATTTTCTGCTAATCACCCGCTTTGAAAATGCGCATCCGGAATACCGTTATCAGATTGCTAAAATCATCCGTTCGTTATCCGAGTTATACCATCGCCAATTCCGCCTGATTATGGTTGGGGGTGAACGACTGGCGGAATTGCGTTATGCGCGGGGTGATATGTCGTTGTTGAATCATGCACAGGAAATTCGCCTGCCGGAAATGGGGCTGGACGATTTACAGCGTACACTGAATGAAGAATTTGATGATCTGGCACTGGACGATAGCACGCTGCATAAACTGCTGGATTTAACCGGACAGCATCCACGCCTTATTCAGCATTGTCTGGAAGAAGGTATTCCTGATCCGCAGGAGTGCGAGGACAGCCTGGAAACCTCGCCGTATATTGTGCAGCTGTTTAGTGTGTTTCTGAAGAATAGCAACCAGCGTGAATATATCTGTGAGCTATTAGAGAAGGAGCAGCTGGGACGGTATTTACCGTGGCTGAATGATGAGGTGATCCGGGGCTTGTACTGGAGTAATCTGTTGAAAGTACAGGATCGTAAGCTGGTGTGGCGCTGTGAGCTAATTCGGCGTAGTGGTCGGTTAACGCTGGGCTGTTCTGCTTGTGGGGGGGAGTAAGATGTTTATGAAATTCATTTTATTTTTCCTACTATTGCTTCCCCTAATGTCATTCAGTGAGGAGAACATCAGCGAATTCCCCAAACAACAGACCAACTTAGCAACCTTTAAACAGGAAAATATCCAGGATAAATCACGCCCCATCCTCAACGCCCCCTCATTGCGCATTCCCGCAGCACCGGCCTACGAAACCACACTGCGCAAATTAGGCTATAAAAATAAAGATGACTTACTGAAGCAAAACATTCAGGCGCAAGGCGGCGTCAACTCGGTGGCCTTTGACGGTCAAGGGTACATCGCCTCCGGATCAGATGACGGCACCGTCAGGCTATGGAACACCAAATCCAGACAACTCAAACAAACCCTTCAGGTGCAAGGCCGCGTATTATCGGTGGACTTTGACAACCAAGGGCACATCGCTTCCGGATCAGATGACGGCACTGTAAGACTATGGGGTGTCAAATCTGGGCTGCTCAAACAGACCCTCCTAGCACAAAGCCCTGTCAGGTCGATCGCCTTTGATAATCAGGGACACATCGTTTCGGGATCAGATGACGGCACAGTCAAACTATGGGATGCCAAATCCGGACAACTCAAGCAGACTTTCCTAACGACAGGTATTGTATGGGCGGTGGCCTTTAACAACCAAGGACAAATCGCCTCCGGATCAAATGACGGCACAGTCAAACTATGGGATGCCAAATCTGGACAGCTCAAACAGACCCTCCTAGCACAAAGCAGTGTTAGCTCGGTGGCCTTTGACCACCAAGGACACATTTCCTCTGGATCAAATGACGGAACTATCAGGCTATGGGACATCGAATCCGGACAACTCAAACAGACTTTTCGAGCACAAAGTAGCGTCTTGTCAGTGGCCTTTGACAACCAGGGACAACTCGTCTCCGGATCAGACGATGGCACTGTCAAACTATGGGATGCCAAATCCGGGCTGCTCAAACAAACTATTCTGGCGCATACTGATTGGATAAGGTCGGTGGCCTTTGACAACCAGGGACAACTCGCCTCCGGATCGGATGACGGCACTGTCAGGTTATGGGATGCCAAATCTACACAGCTCAAACAAACTCTCCTAGCACAAAATAGCATCAGCTCGGTGGCCTTTGACAATCAAGGGCACATCGCCTCCGGATCAGATGACGGCACCGTCAGCCTATGGGGTAGCAAGTCTGCGCAACTCAAACAAACCCTCCTAGCAGGAAGTAGCGTCAACTCGGTAACATTTGACAATCAAGGACATATCGCCTCCGGATCAGATGATGGCACTATCAGGTTATGGGATGTCAAATCTGGACAGCTCAAGCAAGCTTTTCTGGCACAAGGCCGCATATGGTCGGTGGCCTTTGACGACCAAGGACACATAGGCTCTGGATCATCTGACGGAATTATCAGACTATGGGATGTTAAATCTGGGCAGCTAGAACAAGCTTTTCAAACGAAAAATATCGTCTTGTCAGTGGACTTTGACGACCGGGGACACATCGCCTCTGGATCAGGTGAAGGCACCGTCCGGATATGGCACGCTAAATCTGGACAACTCAAACAAACTATTATGGCAACAGGCAGCATCTTGTCGGTAGCCTTTGACGATCAAGGGCAAATCGCTTCCGGATCAGATGACGGTACTATCAGTCTATGGGATGTTAAATCTGGACAACTCAAACAAACCCTTCAGGCTAAAAGCCCCGTTTGGTCAGTAACCTTTGACAACCAAGGGCAAATTGCCTCCGGATTATCTGACGGCACCATCAAGCTATGGGATGTCCAATCTGGACAACTCACACAAACTCTTCAAGCGCAAAGCCCCGTTTGGTCAGTGGCCTTTGGCGAGAAAGGGCAAATCGCCTCCGGATCATCTGACGGTACCATCAAGCTATGGGATGCCAGTAGCCATTCTAGTAGTCTGCTATTATCAACGAGACACGGATCATGGATCAGCTTATTCGCTAACAATAAGGTATTACGGGCAGACAATGGCCAACTATTGCGCAAAGGTGAAATACACGATCAGGGCATTACCACTATTAAAATTAAAGAAACAACCCGCTACGATAAAGAAGATAGACCCATTGAAGAATTGGTAGAACGTAAGGCAAGTCATACTAGCTGGTTCTGGAATTATCTGATGACCCCTAATAGCTCGGTAAATGTTTTACAACACTCACTTACTACCAACTCTATTAAACTAAATAGTGGAGAAACTGCACTGTTTAAAGTCCAACTCCAAAACACTGGCACCACTCCGATACACCATCCCCACATACTTGAGGCCAGTAACAAAACCGGCGAACTACAAATTATCCCAGCAGAATACCAACCGACCTACCCACAAACCACTGCTATCTATTCCAGTACTTCACTCATTCCCCCCGGAGAAACCATCGAACTAGCTGCCCGAGTCATCAGCACCTCCCCTATCCCCCCTGTCTCAGGCGAATACACCCTCCCAGTAATCATCGAAGTCTCCGGCGGCGAACAAACCACCCCAATGGGACTAAAAGTCAAACTAAACACACCCGATGTAGTCACCACCTCAAGCGAATACAGCAGCAGCAACAAAACCCTGAACATCAATCTAAAAAACCAAGGCTCAGCCCCCTTACCACTAGCTGATTTCTACCTGATTGACACTGAAAATCCAAATTTACAACTACCACGCCAATCACTGAACACCATCCTCCCAAATAGCGAAACGGCACTGGCTTTCACACTGCCGGACACCATCGACAAAGAACAACGCAACCGCCTGCAACTAGAAATTCGCCCAATGAAACCACCACTCTATACCCAATGGTACCTGCCACTGGAAATCAAAGGAATGTCAGCCCATTTACAGGCATTACTGGCCCTAGCGATTTTCAGCCTGTTAGCCTTTGCGCTCTGGTACATACGCCGCCATCAACGCTACAACCACCCTCTGGTCACCGACCTAAGCAGCACCCCGGAACAACTACTGACCTTACCGCTGGAAACCCTGACAGAAGCCCAACACCGACTAAGCGATACCGGCCATTTAGGCAAAGTACTGGAACAACAAAACATCAGCCCGCAACGTCTGGAAACCGCCATTACGTTCAATACAGCAACCGCCAAAGACAAAGCAAAAATACTGGCTGAACGCCTGTATGCCCAACTTGAACAACCCAATGAAGCCCTACACTGGCTGCAATTACCGGATGATTTTCCGCTCGATGTGGATGACTTATTATTATTTCAGCCGGATGCCACCACCCCGATAGAAGACATACCCAATACACTGCGGCAACACATGAAACATGTTCCCCATCTGGAACGCCCGTTGTGTTTATTACTGAGTGAGAATAGCCACTACAGCACCCGCTTATTACGCATCAGTGAGGATTACAGTAATAATCTGGTAACACTCACTTCACGCAACCTGACCCAACTATTGCTATCAGAAAGACCACAAGCTGTGCTGGCGAAAATCATTGCTGAACAAGTGAGCCTCGACCAGATCTCCCCCTACCAACTCGGTGGCGGTGTAGACAGAGAAACCGTATTCTTCGGGCGACGTAATCTGATCACCCGCATTATGAATCGCGCTCCGGCGAATTACCTGTTGGTTGGCGGTCGTCAATTAGGAAAATCCAGCCTGCTTAAAGCCCTGAAACGCCGTTACGACAAACAGCGTGATGTTCAATGCCACTATCTGGTACTGAAAGGTGAAACACTCCAGCGGGATCTCAGCGACGTATTGCACCTCTCAGAACACACCGCACTCAGTGAACTGCTGACCGAACTACGCCAGCGCATGACTGAACAACGCTATGTTTTTCTGATTGATGAAGCCGACGACTTTATCCGGGCGGAACGTGATAATAATTACACCATCCTGAAAGAGCTACGCAGCCTGAGTGAAACCGGTCAGTGTACCTTTGTCCTCGCAGGCTTTTGGCAACTCTATGATTACGCCACACTGGATTACCAGTCTCCGCTGAAAAACTTTGGGGAAATTCTGCACCTTGGAGAACTGGAAGAAGAAGCCTGCGCTAATCTGGCCTCAATACCAATGGCAATGATGAACCTCCATTACGCTTCACCAGCACTGATTCAGACCCTGATTCATGAAACCGGGCAAAGAGCCAATCTGATTGCCACCGCTTGCCACGAAATTATTAACGATCTGCCCAACGGCCAGCATGAAATCACAGCGGGTGATGTGCAACGTGCATTAGACAGTGATGAAGTCGCCGGAAAACTGGCGGGCTGGGGCAGTTCAGAAGCAGACAAACAAACTCAGCAACTGGATCGTATTGTGGTGTATGCCGGGATTCAACTCGAAGAGTTCAGCTATGGTGAGCTACTGGCATTTCTGGAAAATAAAGGATTTACCCCGGATGCTAATGAATTGCAGCGCAGTCTTGACCGACTGAAGCTGGGGTTTGTTCTTGGCGAAGCGAAAAAGCAGGAGAAAAAACATTATCATTTCCGTGTACCGCTGTTTAAACGTCAGCTACAGGAAGATGAACCGGATATTCGTCTGCGGGCGGAGCTACGTTCTTTAGGTAGAGACAAAGATCAATTATAATGGTTAGACCGCTACAATAAGGACACAGCAAAATCGGAGCATTAATGATGGAACAAACAAATGCACAGGCTTTATTACATGAGGCCATAGATCAACTGCATCCAGATGATGTTGACCAAGTACTGGACTTTGTCAGCCACCTGAACATTAAACGAAAGATCCGCCAATCCGAAACTAAGAAGGCCGAAGAAGAGCGCGTTGCTGCGATAAAATCTGCACTACGTTCATTACAAAAATCCGGTGCATTTTCCGACATTAAAGATCCGGTTGCATGGCAACGCGAAATTCGCAAAGACCGACCTTTGCCCGGCAGAGAGGCTTAAGCACACATGCTACTTGACGATATTACTCTGATTTATGCCTGACACTCGCCCAATGCCCCAAACAACCATAGCCTTCAGCGACCTAAACAAACGCTTCGGCAAACGCCAGATTCTGGACAACACCAGCCTCACTCTGGAAACCAGCGAATGCGTATTATTAACCGGCAAAAATGGCACAGGAAAAACCACCCTGATGCGCATCCTCGCCGGATTAGAAAAACCCGACAGCGGTCAGATTCAGATCCATAACCAAAACGGCACACAAAATTACCGCTGGAGCCAATTCCGTAGCACTCTACAAAGCCGCATTATGTACCTCCATCAGCACCCCTTCATGTTTTCAGGTACCGTCCGGCACAACCTGGATTTCGCCCTGCCCCGACGCATGCACAAGAACGAACGCCGCACCCACATTAAAGAAATTGCTGAGTGGGCTGGTCTGGATGATATTATTGAATCCAATGCTAAAAGCCTGTCTGGTGGTGAGTGCCAACGTGTAGCTATCGCCCGCGCACGCTTACGCAACCCACAAGCCTTATTACTGGACGAACCCACCGCAAACATGGATAGTGAGGCA
>CALHAO010000113.1 GCA_937931765.1 uncultured Thiotrichaceae bacterium | reverse complement strand
TACGGTCATTATCGCCATCAGCTTCTGAATATACTGCTGGCATAAAGCTGCAAAGTCCTCGCAATTACCTACCTTTGCTACGAGTTGCCCCAGACTTTTGGATGCTGTTTGATCATGCGCCATGATGCTGTATTTATGGTCAGTATGAAACTCCACTAGTTTGGCAGGTGTAATAGCCGACTGTTCCAGCTGCTGCCAGCGTCGATAGACAAACACACGTTCAATGAAGTTTTCGCGTAACACTGGATCACATAAACGACCTTCTTCTTCCATTGGTAAGTTAGGGAAACGCTCACGAATAATCCGTGCAAAGATCCCGGAGCCATCACGCTGTGGTGGTGATTTGGGTTTATCTTCCCGATAGACTTTAACGCGCACCATACCGCAGCTGGGCGAGTCTTTTTTGAGAATATAGCCGCTGAAGTTTTGTATTTTATCCGTGACACTCAGTGCATAATCGGCCAGCTTCTGCGTGTGATCCTGCTCAGCTTGTTTTGTTTCTACCGCCCGCACGGGGGCACCTTCTGCTGCTTGTACTAAGCGAATAATCGGGCGCGGAATACCTAAGCCAATGGCTACTTCAGGGCAGAAGGGCTGAAAATCGAAGTACTCCCCCAGTGTCTGAACAATGTAATGATCTTTTTTGTGGCCGCCGTTAAACCGCACTTCCTCTCCCATTAGACAGCTACTCACGCCGACTAATAGTTTTTCATTGTTTTCCATTGATGCTTACCTTATGCCGGTGATGTCGCATTCTTAATAACCCCAAAGCGTTCCAATGCCCGCACTCTGCTGGCTTTTAGATCAGTCATGGCGGTAGGGTAAGCAACTTTAGCATCTGATGTCCAAGGCTGGTGAATAGTTTTATCCGTCAGATTGCGTAATTCAGGCACCCAGTGCCGGATATATTCCCCAGATTTATCAAACTTTTCACTCTGCAACACTGGATTGAATATCCTGAAATAAGGTGCAGCATCAGCCCCACATCCAGCCACCCATTGCCAGCCCATAGTATTACTCGCCAAATCTGCATCAACCAGCGTATCGCGGAACCAGCTTTCACCTTCCTGCCACGGTATCAGTAAGTTTTTGGTCAGGAAGGAAGCTACAATCATCCGCACACGGTTGTGCATCCAACCCGTCGCCCACAACTGGCGCATGCCCGCATCAATCAGTGGAAAGCCGGTTTGCCCTTGCTGCCAGCGTATTAGGTCGGTTTGGTATTCTTCAGGATCACGCCACGGGAATGCAGTAAAGCGCTTATCTAATGATTCACTGGTGGTCGCTGGGAAATGGTACAGCAGGTAATAGGCAAATTCACGCCAGCCGACTTCGGAAAGAAAGCACTGCACGCCGGTTTCTGCTCCTGGATTTTCTGCTAAAAAAGCTTCAGCACGGTTTAATATCTGGCGTGGGCTAATAGTGCCGAAATGTAAGTGGGGCGATAACTGTGATGTGGCGGGTGAGGCAGGGAAGTCGCGTTTGGTTTTATAGTCGGGGACTTGCTCATTGAGAAAGTTTTCGAGTACGTCGTGGGCTGCCAGCTCACCGGTTTTCCAATATTCCATCATACCTTTGTCCCAGCGTATTTGGGGTAGGTAGCCGAGGTCGTCCAAAGATAAGCTCTCGGGGTTTTGCTTTATGCCTTTAAAAGGGGAGGCTGGTTCCGGCAACGGTAATTCAGGAAACCCCAACTGCCGTTTCATTTTCCAGAACGCTGTAAACACCCGATACGGTGTGCCATCTTTTTTCAGCACCGCCCAAGGCTCGCTCAATAGCGATGCATTAAAGCTACGTACTTCACAAGCGTCCGATAATTGCTGTTTGATGGCGGTATCGCAACCAATACCAACAGGATCATAACGCCGGTTCCAGTAGAGATGTGTGGCTCCAGTTTCCTGCTGTAATTGTTGCAGGCATTCCAGCGCATCACCCCTACGAAAAATGAGTGTGGCACCTTTTTCCAGTAAGCGCTGTTGCAGGTTATTCAGTGCATGGTGCAACCAAACATGGCTGGCGCTGCTTTCACTGGGCAATAAACCACTGTTACCACTTGTCTCATCAATGAAGACCGGAATAATCTGTTCGCACTGCTCAATGGCTGCGTGTAATGCAGGATTATCGGCCAGTCTCAGATCCTGCCGGAACCAAACAATAGCAGTACTCAAACCACGGCCTCACGTCGGCAATCCGGTTTAATCATTAGCACTTGCACGGTGCCAATCGCCCGTTCCTCAAAGCCACCTTCACAATAACAAAGGTAATATTCCCACATCCGCGAGAAAGTATCGGAGTAACCGAGTTTCTTAATCTGTGGCCAATTTTCAAAGAAACGCTCCCGCCATTTTCGTAGCGTTGTTGCGTAATGCGGGCCAATATCTTCAAGGTGATAAAAGCGCATATCAGTGACTTTGGTAATCGATTTGCTGATCTCAGTCACGGAAGGCAAGCAACCGCCGGGAAATATATAACGCTGGATGAAATCCACTTCACGTTTGGCTACTTTATAGCGTTGGTCAGCGATGGTAATCGCTTGTAATAGCATCATGCCATCGGGTTTCAATAAGTTGCTGCACTGTTTGAAGTAGTTGTCATACCAGGCATGGCCAACAGCTTCGATCATTTCGATGGAGACTAGCTTGTCATATTGGCCGGTCAGGTCACGATAATCCTCAAGCAGTAATGTAATTTTGTCGGATAGGCCTTCAGCCTTGACTTTTTCCTGTGCATAACGGTGCTGTTCGGCTGAGATAGTCGTGGTGGTGATTTTGCAGCCATAGTGCTTAGCAGCATATATCGCAAAACCACCCCAGCCGGTACCAATTTCCACCACATGATCAGCTGGTGATAATTGCAGTTTGTCACAGATACGTTTTAATTTGGTTTCACTGGCTTCTTGCATGCTGGCATTTTCATGCTCAAATATGCCGCTGGAATACATCATGGTCGGGTCAAGGAATAACTCGAACATATCGTTGCCCAGATCATAATGTGCGCCGATATTTTTGCGGCTGCCTTTGAGGTTATTGCGGTGCAGCCAGTGAAATAGCTTGTTCAGCGGCAGCATTAGTTTACCTGCACCACCATCAAGGCCATCCAGTACTTCACGGTTAATCAGCAACAGGCGCACCAAGCCCGTAAGATCATCACACTCCCAGCTTTTCGCCATATAAGCTTCACCAGAACCGACTGTGCCACCAAACGCCACATCGCTGTAGGTCTGAGCATCATGTATGCGCAGGGTAATATCCAGCGCACATTGTTCATTTAGCTGGCCGAAAACCTGACGGCTATCGCCTTCCAGTAAAGTCAGTTGACCGTATTGAATCTGAGCTAGTTTGCTTAAAAGAATACGCTTGGCAAAATGGTCAATCCAACGGGGTGATGTCATGGTTGAATCGTTTGGGGTCGGTAAGGTGAGAGTGTTCGATTTCATGATGTTTTCTCCGATTTTAATGCCTCTTCCTGAGGAGAGGAAGCGCCGGGGTGACCGATAAATGGAATACGTTTCAACCATAATCGTAAGGCTTCAAAATAGATCGCACCCACGACTTTGACGGTCTGAAACGGAAAGCGGATTAAGACACGTGTCAGCTCGCGTGAGTTGATGGGGCGGCGTTGCATGTTTAATGTGGCATCAAACACCTTTTCACCCACACGGTAGTTTTCCATGTGTACCGCTAGCTTTTCACCGGGCAGCGCAAAGCGCCAATCATAATCAATATCCATCGGCATAAACGGCGAGACGTGAAACTGTTTCTTAGCGAAATAACGCTGTGCCTGAGGCAGGTGTTGATTATTTTTCGCGTCCATCACGTAACAGAACTGTTCGCCCCAAGGCGTGTTGTTCACTTCCGCTACGATATATTTCAGCGTATCGTCTTGTTGATCAAAGCAGTAATAAAAGCTCACCGGATTAAAGCGCATACCAAAATAAGACAAATTAGTCAGCAGGCGTATCGGGCCATTCGGGCGTGTTCCGGTGTGTTGTTCAACCAAATCATAGACAGCAGTTTTCAGGTCAGTGTCATTAGCGCCGAGGTGGTCTTTGCGCCGGAATGAGGCAATATTGCGTTTATTAACAGACCACAACCAAAAGCGTTCAAACAGCTTAGGTAACTCATCCAGATCCAGATACAGCGTGAATATCTGGTAGTGAAATTTATGTTCACGCGGTGTAAAACGACGATGGTCAACCCGTCCGGTGTAGAGACAGCTATGCATGTTGCAGATCCTGTTTAAAATGATCGACCGCATTTAAAGCGCTGACCACGCCATCCTCATGGAAACCGTTACGCCAGTATGCGCCACAGTAATAAGTACGTTGTACACCGTTAATATCACGTTGTTGTAATTGGGCATTGACAGCATCCGGCGTGAAGACGGGGTGTTGGTAGTTCAGCGTTTTAATAATCTTACTGTCATCAATGTTACCACTGTCATTCAGTGTTACGCACCAGGTTTCCGGTGTATTAAAACCCTGCAGGATATTCATATCATAAGTCACTGCCACCCGTTCCTGCTCTTGTTGCGTGATGTGATAATTCCAGGCTGCCCAGGCCAGTTTGCGTTTGGGTAGTACATTGGTGTCCGTGTGCAGAACGATCTGGTTATCCTGATAAGGGATAGCGCCGAGCACATTACGTTCTTCTGCTGTGGGTTGTGCTAGCAGTTTAAGTGCCTGATCGCTATGGGTGGCGATGAATACATAATCATAATGTTCTGTGCCGTATTTTGCACTGCTGATCTGCACACCATCATCTAAACGCTCAATGGATTGCACGGGGCTGCTGGTACGAATTTTGTCTTTGAAACCTGCAATCAGTGGCTCGACATAACTATTGGAGCCACCATCGATTACCCGCCATTGCGGACGATCATTGACGCTGAGCAAACCGTGATTAGCAAAGAAGCGCAGGAAAAATTGTGCCGGGAAGCTAAACATTACCTCAGGCTTCGCTGACCAGATCGCCGCGCCCATTGGTACAATGTATTTCCGGATGAAGATGTCACTGTAGCGACCTTGCTCAAGAAAATCACCGAGGCTTATTTGGCTGGCCGGAGTCCGTTTAATGAACTCATGCCCTTCACGATTAAAGCGTAAAATGTCACGTACCATACGGTAAAAGCGCGGGCTGATAAGGTTGCTACGTTGCGCAAACATACTGTTCAGCGTATTGCCATTATATTCCAGACCGCTGTTTTCGCACTTAACGCTGAAACTCATTTCTGTGGCGTTTGATTTAACACCCAGTTCATCCAACAGCGCGATAAAGTTTGGATAAGTCCAGTCATTGAAGACAATGAAACCGGTGTCGATATTAATGGTTTCGCCCGCTGCCGTTTCGATCGCATGGGTATGGGTGTGGCCACCGATGTGATCGTTGGCTTCAAACACAGTAATGTCATGTGCTTTGTGCAGATGGTAGGCGGCGACATTGCCTGCAATGCCGGTACCGATAATGGCGATACGCATTTACGATCCTTCCTTTGCTGTTGTCTCCCAGCGTTGTGGCACCTTTTGTATTAAGTTAACGTCATAACCCTGTTCACCCGCGAAGTTCAGCAACTCCTGATATTTGGCCGCTGGCAGCTCCGGTTGACGTGCCATGATCCAGATGTAATCACGCTTGCTGCGGCCAATAATGGTGTGTTGATAGTCATCATCCAAATAGATAACTTTGTATTCTGCTTTGAAGGGCCAGATAAACTGCATATCCCAGCTGGCATTGTTTCCGGTGTCGCTGACAAAGCCAGTCGGATTGTATTGCTTGCGCTCACCAGTGAAACTATCTGCGTTAAACGTGAACGTAGTCGCGATGCGCCCGTCCTCCTTGAGCTGATAAGTTTCTACAGCATTATGAGCACCTTTTTCCAACCAGGTCGGGATATTGGCGATGACATACCAGTCACCCATAAAGCGTGGCAGGTCGACTTGCGGAACAGTAGGGATCGGTTTCATATTGCTGCAACCACTGATTAATGTGCTGATGATAAGGAGAAAAAATAGCGGGCTGTATAGGAATTTCATTACGGTGTTTTTATTGCAATACATAGCGGATTCTCCTGCCGTCTTTTAATGATTCCAGCCCTAGCCAACGATTTTGTGCGGAATACCACAGGTCTACCTGTATGTCCTTACCGGTCAGGCGATAGCGTTGTGCCGGTACGGATTGGCCACTGGCAGTAATTATTTCAGTACCCATTGGTTGTAGCCGGGTCGTCACTAGTTCACCGGTTTGTGAATTCAGTAGCTGTGGCGACTTCATGTACGCCAGGTTCCAGTAGGCAAAACTACGCAGACACCCGTTTAATGTCTTATCCATTTTTCCGGTGTTAACTGATAACGCATTACTGTTACGTTGCGCCTTAACCACCAGCTGTTCACCATTATCATTGGTATTGGCTTGCATGCGGCTTAGGCAGTTATTTTGCCAAACTTCGGTATTGTTATGCTGATAGGTGTAAGCATTAAAGCCAAGAAATTTGACTGCGAAACGGGCGTTATTACTGACTTGAGTCTGGCCGTTGTTATGGGTTAATGCGAAGTTGTGCTGCCCAATCGGCTTGCCATCCAGCAACACCTGAAAACGCCAGTTGTCATTATTGGCTGCCTGCGCAGGCAGTGCAGTGCCTAACGCAAACAGTACAAAAAAGACTGAACGTAACCAGAGTGTTTTGGTGGGTGCCGAGCCTGTGCTGCTTAGTCTATTTATTTTCATTACGAATCCTTCCGTGGGAACCAAGGTATAAAGGCATTGGTTTGTTTAGTGTATTGCACATAGGCCGGACGTCGTTCGCCAATGTCTTTTTCCAGCATGGCAACACCGGATACTTTGAGCAGTAAAAAGGTCATGATGAGGGGTGACAGAATACTCCACCAGCCACCAGCCGCGAGTGCCAGCAGGAAGAAACCCCACCAGATACAACATTCACCAAAGTAGTTAGGGTGACGTGAATAACGCCATAAACCCCGATCAAATACTTTGCCTTTACTGGAAGGGTCGGATTTGAATTTCATCATCTGCCAGTCGCCCACTGCTTCAAAGAACATGCCAAAAGCCCAGAGCGCCAATCCGGCGTAATCCAGCCAGCCCAGCGAAGTACCACTATTAATGGCAGCCAGAATAGGTAATGCGACTAACCAGCCCAAGAATGCCTGTAAGCCAAAAACGATATAAATACTCTTATATTCAAAATGTGGTTGGTTGTTCGCGCGGATTTGCTGGTAACGGTAATCTTCTTCCTTGCCGTAATGTACCCAAGTAATGTGCGCCGTCAGTCGTACCGCCCAAATCGCAAGTAATACCAAAACCAATGTTCGGCGCGGATTGTCATCGCTAGTTGAGAGATAGAAAATACAACCGGCCAGCAGGATCATTAATGACCACATGGTATCGACGATACTGACGTCTTTTTTTACAAAGCTCAGCAGCCATCCACACAGTGCAAAAGCCAGCATAGCTAGGCCCGCGTTGAGGTAAATAGTCCAGTCAAACATGAGGAGTGCTCCGTGTTTCGCGAGTGGAAGGTTGGTCGTTAACATAACCGTCATAACGTTTGGCAATAAAAGCTGTCAGCGGTAATAACACTGCCCAGCCCAGTGCTATGGCAATCAGTGCAGTAGTGGTATCAGTAAACTCAACGGCACCCAGACGATTGCCACCCAAATAAGATAATGGTGCGAGTATTGCGCCCAGCAAGCCAATCCACAGCATGGGTAAGGCGGTTAACCAGCGCATTGAGACGTTGAGTGTGGTGGCGAATAACCCCCACATCAGCACCATCCAGTACGGGGCAAAACCCTCAACCAGTATACCGGATGGATAGACAGACAGACCGCTGAGGGTTAATAGTGATTCGAATACCACACCGATGAGCAGGGCGGCCAGCACCAGTAATGCTTCCGGTTTAGGTGAAGGGGCACGCCATAGATGGATACCGATCACGGCAATAGCCACCAGTGCACCCATGACCGGGTATTGGTTAGCACCACCGAGTACACAGGCGAACCAGCCTATCTGGAATAAAATCACATTGGTTATCAGCAGGCTGCGTGACATGTTATACACCCTGCTGTTTAGCGAATAGATAATGACCGACGTACCATTCCTGGCCGTCGTTGTAACCAAATAGCTCAGCGCAGGCCATGAAGAACAGCCGCCAGCGCATCCACCAGGTTTGGGTGTTAGCCTCACCATAAGTATCGGCCAGAATCTTACGCACATGCTCTTCCTGAGCGTCGACTTCTGCCAGCCATGCATTGCAGGTTTTTTCGTAATGCTGCCCCTGCCAGCGCCATTGTTGTAATAGGCGTAGATCATTTTGGAAATACAAAGGCAGGTCATCCGAAGGCATCATGCCGCCGGAAAAAAAGTGGCGGCTCATCCAGTCGCTGGCTTCTTTATCTTCAAATAGATAAGACGTAGCGTGGTGAACAAAAATATGTTTGAAAAATTTGCCATCTTCAGTCAGCCAGTCGCTGACTTTTTTGTACAGTGTTTCCCAGTTGCGCATGTGCTCGAACATTTCTATCGACACGATGCGATCAAATTCATGTTGAGTGTCAAAGTCGTTCATATCGCAGGTGACGATACGAAGATTAGTTAGTTTGTGTTCCGCAGCCTGTGCCTCGATATGCTCACGTTGTGATGCAGAATTTGAGACGGCGGTGATGTGACTGTTCGGATAGTGTTTTGCCATCCACAAGGTCAGTGACCCCCAGCCACAACCCAGTTCCAGAACGCGTTGCCCATCCTTTAAGTCAGCCCGTTGACAGGTTTGTTCCAGCGCGGCGTGCTCAGCTTCGGCCAGGGTATTAACACCTTCCGGCCAGTAACAGCAGCTGTATTTGTAGTGCGGGCCAAGTGCTGCTGCGAACAGAGCTGCTGGTACTTCATAGTGCTGTTCGTTAGCTTTCTCCGGCACTACCGCAATAGGTGCCTCACGCATGGCTGCCACAAAATCCTGTTGATCCTCTGCCATTTGTTCGCAGTCATTGCTACTGATTTCCGTGAGCCGTTGTGCCAGCAGTCGGCGGATGCCATGACGGACAACGGTATCGGGTACATAACCTTGCTCTGTCCAGTTGAGTACCTTTTGTGCCGTTTGTGTCATTGCCGTTCTCCTGTTATGTTGCCGGAATAGTTCATTTGTATTCCACCAAAAATAACAGGTGTAATGTCAACGGAACGTGAAGCCAGGTCACGGGAGACCCACCATGCGCACCTCCAGCGGTATCACCAGTAAGCTGATACGTGTTTATGTTTTACAAATGTTATTTATCAGTGTGATCACTGTGCTGGGCGTTTATGCAGCGGCGTTTGTTGTTGAGCGGTTCATGATGCATGCCGCGCTGGAAGGCGAGGCGACGCACTTCTGGGAGAGGTATCTGGTTGAATCCGATCACCCGCACCATGCACCCAACACTGATAATTTGCAGGGTTTTCTAGCGGTTAATGGTAACCTCAGTGATGTTCCGGAGGAGTTACGGCAGGTAAAAATACACGGGGGAAAGCCCTATTATGGTCGTGTTGAATTTGAGGGCCACGAACCGATTCTTTATGTCGATGAACGGGAGGGCCACCGTTTATTTCTTATCTTTGATGAAGATAGTGTCAGTGATCTGTCGTTCTATTTCGGGGTGGTGCCGCTGAGTTTGGCTTTGCTGGTGATTTATTTGTCGGCTTGGTTTGTTTATCGTTCATCACAGCGCACCTTGTCACCAATGATTTCGCTGGCACAAACTATGCGCCGGTTTGACCTGAGTAAAGATAAGCTGGACTCCCTGCACCTGGGTGATTATACGCTGGTGGGTGTAGATGATGAGGTCAGGGTACTGGCCGATTCACTCAATGAATTTACCCAACGCCTGAAGCAGCAGCTACAACGTGAGCAGGAGTTTACCCGCGATGTCAGCCATGAGCTGCGTACGCCGTTGGCGGTGATCCGGGGTTCGCTGGAAATGATGGTAAGGCAGCCGTTGTCAGTTCCCCAGCAACGTGCAGTGAAACGCATGGATACTACTTCACGTGATATGTTGTCGCTGATCGAGACGCTGTTATTGTTGGCGCGTGACAGTAGTTCCGGTGGTGCTAAACACGAATCACTGATCGTCAATGATCTGGTGGATCTGTTGATTGAACAGATTGAAGTAACACATAACCGTGACCAGCATGTTGCTATCAGCACTGAGGCTGGCGATTTGTTGTCGGTGGCTGCTCCGGCACAAGCGGTGGGCGTTGTACTGGGTAATCTGCTGCGTAATGCCTGTAATTATACGCCGGATGGCAAGGTCGTTGTGGTGATTGATAAGACCAGTGTGAGTGTGCGTGATACCGGTGCAGGCATTGATGAGGAGTCGTTAGCGCGGGTTCAGCAGCCGTTTGAACGCGGTACTGATCAGGGTAGTGGTTATGGTTTGGGGCTGGATATTGTCCGGCGGCTTTGCGAGCGGTATCGCTGGGAGTTGAGTATTCAGAGCGTGCCGAGGAAGGGGACAGTGGTTCGCGTTGGGTTTTTGGGGTGATGTGTCCTGCTCCAAGTGCTCTCAGAAAGCAGTCTAAAAATCAATGTTCAGTTATACTATTGCTATCAGGATTTAACTGTATTGACCCTGCTATTGAATAACAAGGTGCGTCGCTATGCTTGATAGTCTAAAAATTAGTAACTTTCGTTGTTTTAATAACTTAGAGATCTCCTCTTTAGGGAGGGTTAATCTGATCGTTGGTAAAAACAATACGGGTAAAAGCACGTTATTAGAAGCAGTCCATGTACTTGCGTCGGGTGGAGATGAAGAAGTTTTGCGAGGTATCCTTAATAATCGGCATGAGTTTTTCAGTGACTCTGTCGATTGGTCAAAGGGTGCTAGCGGCAGTGAGTTGTGGAGAGAATTAAGCGCATCAAATGATCACAGTCTTGAGCTTAGTATCGGTAACTTGCAAGGTACGCA
>CALHAO010000112.1 GCA_937931765.1 uncultured Thiotrichaceae bacterium | reverse complement strand
GATTAACGCTGGAATCGAGAAAGAAGGTGCTTTATACCTGTTCGCGTTACGTCTGGTGCCCTTGTTCCCGTTCTTCGTTATCAACTTATTAATGGGTATCACCAGCTTCCGTACCATCACCTTCGCTTGGGTAAGCCAGTTGGGTATGTTGGCCGGAACTATTGTCTTTGTGTATGCCGGAACGCAGTTGGCTCAGTGGGATTCACTGTCCGGTATTCTTTCCCCCGGTTTAATATTTGCATTCGTTTTATTAGGAGTTTTCCCCATGGTTGCTAAGAAAGTAATGGATAGAATCCGTGGCAATAAGATTCTTGAGCCATTTGATAAGCCTGATTCATTCGATAATAACCTCATTGTTATCGGTGCCGGTTCTGGTGGTTTAGTCTCTGCTTATATTGCCGCAGCAGTTAAAGCTAAAGTCACCTTGATTGAAAAACATAAGATGGGTGGTGACTGCTTAAACACCGGTTGTGTTCCCAGTAAAGCTTTAATTCGTACTGCCAAATTATTGAGTGAGGCGCGTCGCTCAGAAAAGTATGGTATTAAAAACATGGAAGCTGAGTTTGATTTTAAAGAAGTGATGGCGCGGATACAGAACGTTATTACTAAAATCGAACCGCATGATTCTATCGAGCGTTATACCAATTTGGGTGTCAATGTTATTACTGGCGAAGCGCGGATTGTTGATCCGTATCGGGTTGAAGTGAACGGTGAAACCATCACTGCCCGCAATATCATTGTGGCTACCGGGGCGCGGCCTTTGGTGCCGCCGATTAAGGGGCTGGATACGGTAGATTACCTGACCAGTGATGATGTCTGGCAGCTGGAAGAGCAGCCGCAGCGTTTAGTCGTGTTGGGTGGTGGGCCGATTGGTTGTGAGTTGGCGCAGGCGTTTGGTCGTTTGGGTAGCCAGGTGACACAAATTGAAATGGCACCGCAGATTCTGATTCGTGAAGACGATGAAGTCTCCGCACAAGTCTTGAAGCAATTTGAAGACGACGGCATTGAAGTACTGACTTCGCATAAAGCACTGGAGTTTGTACGGGAAAAGGACGAACAGTTTATTGTCTGTGAGTATCAGGGCGAGACTAAGCGTATTGCCTTTGACAAGGTATTATTAGCGCTGGGCCGTAAGGCAAATGTGACCGGTTTCGGCCTGGAAGAACTCGGTGTGGAGTTGGCTGGAAACGGCACTATTGTTGCTGATGATTTTCTGGCGACTAATTTCCCGAATATTCATGTGGTGGGTGATGTCACCGGCCCGTATCAGTTTACACATGTGGCGGCGCATCAGGCATGGTTTGCCAGTGTGAATGCCTTATTCGGTATTTTTAAACGTTTTAAAGTGGATTATCGGGTGATCCCCTGGGCGACGTTCACTGATCCGGAAGTGGCGCGGGTGGGACTGAATGAGAAGGATGCTAAGGAAAAGGGCATTGCTTATGAAGTGACCACTTACGGCATTGATGATCTGGATCGTGCCATCGCGGATAGTGCGGATAGTGGCCTGGTTAAGGTTCTGACAGTGCCGGGTAAGGATAAAATACTCGGTGTCACCATTTTGGGTAAAGGCGCTGGTGATTTGATACCGGAATTTATCCTGGCGATGAAGTACAACCTCGGACTGAATAAAATACTGGGCACGATTCATATCTATCCGACGATGAGTGAATCGAATAAATACGTTGCTGGCAACTGGAAGCGGGCGCATGCACCGGAAACCCTATTGAATTGGGTGGAGAAATTCCACACATGGAGAAGAAACTAATGAAACCTAATGCGTTTGCACAACGTCTGGCAGTGGAAAACCTGCACCTCAAGCGGACTGAGATTACAACGCTACAAGTGAATATCGGTAAGCGCTGTAATCAGGCTTGTCATCATTGCCACGTAGAGTCCGGCCCGAAGCACCCTGATAATATGGTGTTGCCGACGGTGGAGCGTTTATTGGATTTATTGCGTGATGCGCCGGAGATTCACACCGTTGATATTACCGGTGGTGCGCCTGAGCTGAACCCACATTTCCGGTATTTTGTCACCGAAATCCGCAAAATGGGTCGTACGGTGATTGACCGGTGTAACCTGACGGTTCTGTATGAAGAAGGTCAGGAGGATACCGCTGAATTTCTGGCGGAGCAGGGTGTGGATGTCGTAGCCTCGCTGCCTTGTTACACCAAAGAGAATGTTGAGGCGCAACGTGGCCGTTTTGTATTCGATAAGAGTATCCAGGGTTTAAGATTACTGAATAGCCTGGGCTACGGTAAAGAAGGCACAGGCTTGTCACTGAATTTGGTGTATAACCCAGGTGGCAACTTCTTACCACCGGATCAGGCAGGTTTGTATACGGAATATAAAAAGCGCCTGTTTGATGATTTTGGTATTGAATTTAATCAGTTGTTTACCATTACTAATATGCCGATTAAACGCTATCTGCATTCGCTGGAGCGTGATGGTGAGTTGGAAGACTATATGCAGTTATTGCTGGACGGCTTCAATGTCAGTGCTGCGATGGGTGTGATGTGTACCAACCTGGTATCGGTGGGTTTCGACGGTAATATTTATGACTGTGATTTTAATCAGATGCTAGAAATGCCTATACCCGGTAGTGTGCGCAACGTGATGGAGCTGGGGCATTTTAGTGAAATTACCGAGAATATTGCGATTGCTAATCATTGTTTCGGGTGCACGGCGGGCGCGGGTAGTTCCTGTGGTGGTTCGTTGGTTTAATATGTTGCAAGAGAGGACTACATGTTAGAAAACGAATCGTTAATCCGTCTGGGTTCTTTTATCGGCATTATAGCCGTTATGGTG
>CALHAO010000111.1 GCA_937931765.1 uncultured Thiotrichaceae bacterium | reverse complement strand
GTGAAAACTGTGAGCGAGAGACTCGGATTCGATCCCAGCTTTTTTCATGGAATGAAGCTATGAAACTCGGGAGCACTAAATTTGCAAGATATTTTGACTGGAGGCTACCAACGATTGAGGAATTACACACTTTGACTTATTGTAGCAATGGGACTCCTCAGTCAATTAGCTTTGAGAAGGGTTGTGCGGGGAGAAGCGAAGAAAAAAAAGGCTATCAACAGCCAACTATTGTTACACAACATTTTCCAGGAACACCAAGTAAGTTATATTGGTCATCATCTCCATATACGTCCAGTAGTTTCGATGTATGGGTAAGCGATTTCTATTATGGTGGTGGCTCTGGGGGTTTTAGTAAGGGTGTCCATAATGTTCGCTTAGTCCGGAGTGCTCAGTAATTTTACTTTTTGCGGGTCAAATTTTGTAGACCTTATGCACAAATTATAATAAATAATTAGTGCTAATAGGAGTTCTTGTGCTTGGCCCAAAATGTCACCCTAACAATCAATGCCCTACATTACCGCCTCGAAAAATGCACCAGTGAGTGTAAGCGTTCACGGCATAAACAGAGGGCTTCAAGGCAGCCTGTGGTCAAATGGAAATTGAAAAGTAATCGGTTTACCCGCCAGCCCTTGCTCACTAATCGCCCGCATCATGGCCAAACTGCTGATGCCAAGTTGCCTGGCCGTGCCGGTTAATGTCAGCACCATCGGCCTGAATCGAAGCCCCTGTAATGATTGGGAGGAGAAGCTTATTTTTCGCCAAATCACATAAGGGCGCAGCGCCGACTCAGCCAGGTTGTTGGTCAGTGGTATCCTAATGTCTTTCAGGAAAGTCCATGCCATATCTTCATCTTTCAACAGATGGATACATTGATTTCGGGTGCGTTTGGCCATCAGCGGATTGAGCTGCTCTCCCTTTTCCAGCGTGGCTCGAAAACTTCGCCGCAGACGCTGCATGCGACGGCGGTAAATGACCTCCTGATCGGGGTTTTTATCAAAACGGTGTCGGGTACGAAAAATCACCCAGCTTAATAAGAGCAGGCGTTTTCCAATAGCACCCGCCTGTCCGCGCCGTCCGCTGATGTCAATGAAATGACGTATTAGGTGCGCCCAACATAGTTGGCGTTTTTCCCGTGGATAATCGTTGTAACCGACATAATGATCGGTGATCAGGTAGCCGGAGAATTCACCCAGCATTTCATTAGCTGCCTGCTTTCCCCGTGAAAAATGTGTCATGAAAAAACAGAAGGGACCACTGACCAATGTCCACATCCAATAGGCGTGACGACTGTGTTTATGGACGTGACGGGTCTCGTCAGCATGCGTCACATCTTGCTGCCGGATGTACTCACCGACTTGCTGATGAGGTTTTTCCATCCAGTCAGCCAGATACCCTTGTGCTTTACTGATGGCTCCGATACTGAAAGTGGTTTGACACATTTCCAGCAGTAGACTGTTAATCTGCCGGATGGAGAGGCGATATTGGCCACTGAGTGTACCGATCCAGCCAATCAGGCCCGGCCCCATTTGTCCACTGGGCAGCCAGTCAGGCCAATGGCTGTTATGCAGCTGACCACAACCCGTGCAGGTTCCTTGATAGAACTGATGTTCTGTCACCCTCATTTTAGTGGGGGGAATATCAAATATTTGATGACGACAGCGAGGTTGCTCAGCCATTTCAACTGAACCGCCACAGCCGCACCGCTCATGCGGAAAATACTGTTCGATCACATCGACTTCATCTTCAGGCACTAGAGCACGTTCGTGTTTTGTGTGTCCCGGTTGCCCGCCCTTGTTGCGGGGGCTGGCTTTTCGTTGGCGTGGGCGTTTAGCTTTTTGTTCCGGGCTATCAGAAGAAGGTGGCTTTGAGCTGTTGCGGGAAGAGTGTCCCATCTGCTCAACTACGTCATCCAGCCGTTGAGCAAGGTCGGCAAAATCACGTTTCAGTTGCTCATGCTCCTGATGAAGTGTTTTGAATGACTCGATGATCGCCCAGCACTCGTCGAGCTGTTGTTGGGCAGCTTTTAGTGTCAGTGGTTGTGCGGGACGTTCAGGAAAGTGCATTGTTTAAATATAGAACAAATCTGGGAAGTTCGCAAAAAACTGTTATAAATCAGCGTGAACGCTTGCAGGGTCTTGTAGTTCTCTTAATTCGTGATCTGAATAAGGCGATTCAAGTTCCATGGCTTCGCAATAAATTTGATAACGAAGCCTATATGCCTCTTTTTTCTCTTTGTCGGTTGTAACGTACACGAAATTTGCAATCCTATGTTTCTATATGTTGAATTAAAAGTGAAACAATTCCGACATTGTTTCACTTGCTGTTCTAAATTCAGGTACAAGTTCAAGTATATTTAGCTCATTTTTCTTGAATTCAGAAACCATTAAACCATGAGGTAAAAGCATTGTTGACCATATTTTTGGTTCTGCCACTTCTATTCCGTAGAAAAGCCTTTTATAGAGCCTCATATGTTTACGTCTTGCTGTAGCTGTTACAATATCTGCTTGATACATCTGTGCAGCGACTAATGGTATTATCATTAAATTAATTAGACGCTCCCTATTACCATTATCATCTCTTTTTAAAGTTAATTTACTTGGATCAATTATTATCTTGTCTTGTGCTAAATAAGAACCTATTTCTTTAGGAAAAGCTGACTTGGCGGGAGAGGTGCAAGCTTCAGTTCTGAGAATGTGTATTCTGAACGAACCTATTAAAATTCCATGCTCGTAGAATCCATATATTTCAAAATTACCAATATTATCGAATTCATCAGTTATTATTCCTAGAGAGTTTTTCTTGATAGCACCCTCTTTAAGGTAAACCTCATAACGGAGTTTGTATATTTCTTGTTTATCAGAATCTGTAACTGCTCTACGGTAGTCATATTTTTTGGTAAGCAAAGTAGTTCCTTTATTGCTTCAAACATCATTATTAAAATGATGTTAATAGTTCCGCGCTATGCACGTTAGTTCACTGACGCTGGTTTTTAACGAATATAAAGCCAAATTCTATTGAATTAAAAATCAAACAATTCCGACATCGTTTCACTTGCTGTTCTAAATTCAGGTACAAGTTCAAGTATATTTAACTCATTTCTCTTGAATTCAGAAACCATTAAACCATGAGGCAAAAGCATTGTTGGGTATAGTTTTGGTTCTGCTACTTCTACTCCGTAGAAAAGTCTTTTGTAGAGTCTCATATGTTCACGTCTTGCTGTAGCTGTCACAATATCTGCTTGATATATTTGCGCAACGGCGAATGGGATTTTCATTAAATTAATAAGGCGCTCTCGATTACCATTATTACCTCTTTTTAGAGTAAATCTATTTGGGTCAATGATTGTCTTGCCCTGTGCTAAATAAGCACCTATTTCCTTAGGGAAGACTGACCTAGCAGGAGAGATGCAAGTTTCAGTTTTGAGAATGTGTATTCTGAATGAACCTATTAAAAGCCCATACTCGTAAAACCCATATAGTTTGAAATTACCAGTATTATCAAATTCGTCAGTGAAAATTTCTAGAGAACTCTTCTCGATAGCACCCTCTTTAAGGTAAACCTCATAACGGAGTTTGTATATTTCTTGTCTATCAGGCTCTGTAACTACTCTACGGTAGCTATATTTTTTGGTAAGCAAAGTAGTTCCTTTATTGCTTCAAACATCATTATTAAAATGATGTTAATAGTTCCGCGCTATGCACGTTAGTTCAATGACGCTGGTTTTTAACGAATATAGAGCTAAATTTCGTTGAATTCAAAATATTAAAAATTAAATAATTCCGACATTGTTTCACTTGCTGTTCTAAATTCAGGTACAAGCTCAAGTATATTTAACTCATTTTTCTTGAATTCAGAAACCATTAAGCCACAAGGTAAAAGCGCCATTGGGTATGGTTTTGGCTCTGCCACTTCTACTCCGTAGAAAAGTCTTTTGTAGAGTTTCATATGTTC
This sequence comes from uncultured Thiotrichaceae bacterium, assembly GCA_937931765.1. Lineage (GTDB taxonomy): Bacteria > Pseudomonadota > Gammaproteobacteria > Thiotrichales > Thiotrichaceae > Thiolinea. The sequence goes on along the minus strand of CALHAO010000111.1, from coordinate 1,335 downwards.
ACGTCTTACTATAACTGCCACAATATCTGCTTGATATATCTGTGCCGCAACGAATGGAATTTTCATTAAGTTAATTAGGCGCTCCCGATTACCATTATTATCTCTTTTTAGAGTGAATCTACTTGGCTCAACGATTGTCTTACCTTTTTCTAAATAAGCACCTATTTCCTTAGGAAAAACTGACCTGGCGGGGGAGGTGCAAGTTTCAGTTTTGATAATGTGTATTCTGAATGAGCCTATTAAAAGCCCGTGTTCATAGAATCCATATAGTTTGAAATTGCCAGCATTATCAAATTCGTCAGTTAATATTTCTAGAGAGTTTCTCTCGATAATGCCTTCTTTAAGGTAAGCCTCATAACGGAGTTTGTATATTTCTTGTCTATCAGGCTCTGTAACTACTCTATGGTAGTCATATTTTTTGGTAAGCAAAGTAGCTCCTTTATCGCTTCAAACTTCATTATCTCACTGCATAACGTTAAAGTATTTTATACTGGGTATAAATGCCTGGTTGGATAAAGTCACGTACTAAGTAGTATCACACTCTACTTATAAGGGGGGTATTGGGTAGACTATTTTAACCTTAACTATTAAGTTCAAGTTCTTTATTTGCAAGTAAAAATAAAGTTCCATCTAAACCACCTATAGACTTTATGCTGTTGCTTTGTGGTTTTCTGTGTATCACTTGTACAAGTGAACACAAGGTTTAAAATCAAGTTAGTCTATAGCCCAGAGTTAATTTAGTCGGTAACTCTACCTATGTTAAAAAATAAATCAATAAATTATTCTAATTAAATTTTTATTTTTTTAAGAATGAGCTAGCTCAATAACATATTTTTTATCACTTTAGCGTTACACTTTTATTTTTATTATTAATATGCAGATTGATAATTTCTATGTGGGTATCGCCCATACTATTACCTCTGTGCCAATGAACCCAGCTTCCTGTTCAGCTTTCCAATTTATACATTTTGCCTATTTTTCAGAAATTGAAGGCTCAGCAGTGAGGGCTTCAAGACTTACTTTGATTCTCTTCATTCTCTGAAATGTAGAAATCCACCAAAAACTTCAAAATAAACGAGCATTTCCTTAGCCTATATCTGACTAACAAACCCTATCGTTTTTTTGATGGGTTCTGCACCAAAAAAATTAAGTCGTGTACTTTTTCGTAGTCAGCAGCTAACAGAAATGGTTCTGCCCAATACGTTCCTCCTAGCAGGCCCAATCGAAGAAATTCCAACTTGTCCTTAAACCGTACATAAAGAGGCTCTAATGAGAATCGTATCTTTCACCGAAGCACGTAACGGCTTGAAGTCTGTGCTCGACAATGTAGTCAAC
>CALHAO010000110.1 GCA_937931765.1 uncultured Thiotrichaceae bacterium | reverse complement strand
TTCTCTGGCGGGTTTTAAGGTGCCGAAGAAGATTGTTTTTGAGGAGATTCCTAAAACATCGACCGGTAAGATTCAGAAGTTTGTATTACGTGATCGTGTGCAGGCATTAGGGAGCGAGTGATATGAGCATTCAGAAGATTGAAGTGCCTGCTGATGCTGAGCAGAGGCGTGCTGCGACACCACTTGTTTGTTATCAGGTTGATCAGCTGCCAGCGTATGACGAGTCTTTTTATAGTCGTGTGCGTGACGGGATGGTGAAGGTGGATGAGGTGCGGGTGGGGCCACGTGATGCGGCTACGTTTACTGTGCCCGCCGGGCATGTATTCCGAATCGTTAGTGTGGAAGGGCCACAGGTGGGTGATCTGAATTTGTGGAATGCACATGATCTGAATGAGCGGTTTTTTAGTGGCAAAACCCGGCAGTTGCATGCCAGTCATGTGACTACGGGAGATAGGTTATGGAGTAATTTACCTAATTTGCGTCCGATGGCGACGATTACGCATGATACCTTGGGGTGGTATGGTTGGGATGCTGACGGGGCGGGTGTGCATGATGTGATTGGTACGCGCTGTGATCCGTATACCAATCACATGTTGAAGGGTGTGGATTATCATTATTGCTGCCATTCTAATTTGACGCGGGCTTTGGCGGGTAATCAGGGTAAGGCGACTGATGAAGTTGAGCAGTATGTGCACGACGTGCTGAATGTGTTTATGTGTACGGGTTTTACGTTGGATACGCATCAGTATTTTATGAAGGCTAGTCCGGTACGGCCGGGGGATTTTATTGAGTTCTTTGCTGAGATTGATTTGCTAGGGGCGTTGTCGGCTTGTCCGGGTGGAGATTGCGGGAGTAGCCATTCGGATGATGTTACGGTTTGTTATCCGTTGTTAGTGGAGATTTATAAACCTCTTGATGGTTCGTTGGATGTATGGGAAGCTGCTGAATTGAGTGGGTATGGTGGTGGACATGGAATGGTGGCTTAAAGCCTGCCGCACATCATCTTTCAGGCGGCGTAAACTCGCTGCGCTCAGACATACTTGCCTTGCAGATGATGCACGGCAGACTTTCTGGTAGGTCGGTGGCGCTTGCTTACTCGCTTGCGCATCGTTCTAAATCCAGCCGCTTTTTATTAGGTAGAGCAGGATGGTTACGCTGACTGCAGCTATGAGTGTGCCTAGCAGGACTATGGATGATGAGCGCTGTACGTAAACGCCGTAGTGTTGGGCTAGCACGAATACATTCAGTGCGGGAGGCAGGGCCGCCATGAGTACAGCAGTTTGTACCCAGACCGGGTCATTGAAGCCCAGCCAGTGCAGGGTGAAGTAGACCAGTAGTGGGTGGAGGATCATTTTGATCAGTAGTAACACCCAGACATCCATGCCCTTGATGGTGGCTTTTTGGTGAGCGATGACTACACCCATAGTGAAGAGTGCGCTGGGGGCGGCTGAGTTTTTCAGGTTGGTTAAGATTTGGTCAATGGCCTGGGGTATTTCCAGCTGCATGTAGGCAGCGCTGACACCTGCTATGGTGGCCAGAATAAAAGGATGCAGGAGTACGCGTTTGTATAAGACTTTCAGGATGCCTTCGCTGTTATTATCCATGCCCATCGCCATCAGGATCGGCACGATGGTAAATAGCATGGCATTGTCAAAACACAGGATGAGTGCAGTGGGGACAACGGCGGCTTCTCCTAGTGCGGATAGTGTCAGGGCTGGCCCCATGTAACCGATATTGGAGTATGAACCGGCTACGCCTTGCATGGTGGCGACTGCTGTTTTGTTTTTTTGTAGCACCCGTCCGAATAAGAAGGCCAGTGCAAAGATGACCAGGGTAGTGCCGGTGGTGCCGAGTATGAAGCGGAAGTTGGTGAGTTGTTCTACCGGTGTCTGGCGCAGGATCTGGAAAAACAATGCCGGTAGTGCTACATAGATAATATAGAACTGCATCCATGCCAGACCGGATTCAGGTATTTTCTTCCAGCGTGCGGCGAGCCAGCCCAGTAAGACCAGTCCGAAGAGGGGGAGTGATAAATTGAGTACATCCATGATGCTATCCGCTGGCCACTTGTTTACAATGCGCTGGATTGTAGCATTGTGTTAAAAATCTTTTGGTTTAATTAATTTAGCGGAGTTAGTTATGAGTAATATCCCAGATGAGTTGAGGTATTCAGTATCCCATGAGTGGGTGCGTGATAATGAAGATGGTACGGTAACAGTGGGTATTTCTGATCATGCTCAGGCATTATTGGGTGATTTGGTGCATATTGAATTGCCGGATATTGATGCTGAGTTTGGTCGGGAAGATGGTATTGCTGTTGCGGAGTCGGTTAAAGCAGCTTCTGATATTTATTCACCGATGGAAGGCCGGGTGACTGAAGTGAATGAAGCGGTATTGGATTCGCCGGAGTTGGTGAATTCTGATCCTTATGGTGACGGTTGGTTATTCATTATGGAAGTGGAAGACATTGATATGATGGCCGCTTTGATGGATGCTGAGACTTATGCTGATGCTTTGGAAGAAGCAGCCGAAGAAATAGAAGATTACTAATCAGGTTGTTCGTGCCAGTATATGAATATATGGGGCTGAAGTTTTGCTGTCTATGTCTTCTGCCCCATACATTTTTCAGATATATTCATTAGCCACTAACAGACTGGCGTAGTAAATCAGGCGGTTAGTGCTGACGCCACCCATTTTATCCCGCAGTCGGCCCAGTATATTGTCACCGTAGCCGGGGGTCTTGTTCATTTTTTTATAGATAGCTTTGAGCATGTCGCCGCTGGGGAGGTGGCGTAACAGTTCCATCTCAACCGGTGATAATTTGCTGAGTACTACTTCAGATGATAAACGCCCCAATTGAGTACGGTGATGTACCCAGATATGCCCGTTAAAGATCTGGCTATATTGACGTAAAAATGGCAAGGCTTCTTTGTTTAGTGCTTCAAACTCAGCCCGTTCCTGGCCACTGCATACGCTGATGGCAGCGAATCCGTTGGCATTATTCATTAAAGGCAGGCTGATGCCGTTTTTTAATCCGTAGCGCCGACTGATCTCCAATACATTTTTTTCTTGGCAGGTGAGCTTCTGCCGTTGCTTTTCGTCATTCCAGTCAAGTTCATCCATGCAGTTTGCTAGGATGGACTTAACGGTGAAGTCATGTTGTACCAGATTTTTATCATTATAGTGTTGCAGGAATTCATCAGAATAAAGGCCGCAGGCCCGATACATCGGTGAGTTGAACAGTGAGTCTGTGGCAAATAATTTGGGGGCGAAACCATACAATACACCCTCATAGCCCAGTGCTAATACGTATTGTTGGTAAAGTTCAAGTGCTGCTTCGAACGATTTAGTTGTATGGAGGCCACTCAGAAATTGAGTTATCTGAAGGTCTTCTGTTGCCATGAAGTTTCCTTTTTAATCGCTTTGGATAAATGATACAGCATAAACCCTGCGATTTGTGTTGCTTAAGGTTAATGCTGATTCATTGTCAGTTGATCTGATCTGTTTATTAGCCCGTTCAGCCAAAATCATCATAACACCTTTTTCGCCAATCAGTTTGTGCCTGTGGAGGTAGGTAGGCTAAAAAGCCAGCTTTGAAAATAATCTGCCATTGCCGTGAGTCAATTTATTCTATAGCGTGTCTAAGTCTTGAAATCTTTTCAATACAGGAGTAACAGGAATGTCGCAAGCACCTATTAAAATAATTCTGCGTAATGCCGTGATCGCTGCTTTACCGCTGGCCTTACAGACAGGCTGTATGACGCCCGCTGCTAAACCTCAACCTGAAGTTAAACCCCCCGTAGATCGTTGTGCGCTACCCGGCCCTGTCTCCAGACCCGGACAACAGAGTTCAATCACTGAGTTACTGAATAGCAGCAAGCCCGCGCCATTGTCTAAAGGGGAATGTGCGGCCTTATGTGAAAGCCTGATTGTTAAGCGCTCTCAGCAGCCTGGGCGCACTACGATGGTCGGGATGGAGGATCTTAAGGTGACTTCCTGTGATACCACCGCAGGCGCTGCGGCGGGTCAGGTGCAGTTGGCTTGTGAGGTGACGTTCACCAGTATCAATCAGGAATATGCACCAGCGCCTCCGGGTTGTCCGCCGCGTCCTGTGCCGGGCCGGATGCCAGCAGGTGCCCATATTCAGGCACCGGATGAAACTGCTTCCGCTTTAGGTGAGTACTTTTCTTCAATGGCGGCGATGGAAACAGCGGCAGTAACCGCATTCCGTTATCTGACCCGTGAATTGGAAGCTTATCAGGCTCCTGAAGCATTGATCGCAATGGCGCGTCAGGCGGTTCAGGAAGAAATCGAACACGCTGAAATGGCCGGTTTATTGTCTCAGGCTTATGATGCAAAAGTGCCGACGGTTGAGGTCGATGATTTCCAATTACGTTCACTGTTTGAAGTGGCGCTGGAAAATGCAGTAGAAGGTTGTGTTAATGAAACCTTTGCGGCGGCCTGTGGCATCTGGCAACACGAGCATGCCGAACTTGACGCTTTCAAGGCGGTGATGGGCAGAGTGGCTGAGGAGGAAAGTGGCCATGCTGAATTATCGTGGGGTATCCATCAATGGGTAATGCCGCAACTAACAGAAGCGCAGCAACAACATATTCATGCGGCACAAGCGGAAGCGATTGAATCGTTGCATGCTACTTTTCAGGTAGAAGAGAATCCACAGGTTCGTCGTGCTGTAGGCTTGCCTGAGTCGGCTGATGCGTTACGCCTGTTAGGTGAGTTGCGTGGTCAGTTGTGGGAAGCGCATGTTGCTTAAGTGATAAGTTTCAGACCTGATTGACAGTGATCAGGTCTGAAATAATGCCTGTCAGGTCAGCGGCAAATCAATCGCCCGGCCGTATTCGATGGATAATTGGGCTGCCATGCCAATCATGACGGCTTGTAGTCCATCTTCCAGTGTCACGTCTACTTTATCGCCGTTGAGTACGGCATTACGGAAGCCGACATGTTGGTAATACGTTGCGCCATTGTGATCGCCAGCGGCTAATAAGTTTTCATCCACCACAATTTCCTGTTCCTGTGGCCCTTGTGGGTGGCGGGGGCTGAGTATGAGACGAGGAACGGGGGCAGGGCCTAATGTATCTACCGGCCAGAAGCGCCCTGGCCCCGGTACAAAACATTCAACCTTAGCGCTGCTGCCGGTGACACTGATTTCTTCCTGATAACGTGAGCCTTCGGCAAACATGCATAAATCCAGCACGGCGCGTTTGCCACTGGCAAAATCTACGATCACATAAGCATTATCGAGAATGTCTGGTGTTTCGCCGTCATAACGTTCATCCAGGTGGTTTACATCTACGCCGCCGGAGGCATAAACCCGTGTCGGTTTGTCCTGTAATAACAAGCGCATCAGGTCGAAGAAGTGGCAGCATTTTTCCACCAAGGTGCCACCGGAATTACGGTTAAAACGATTCCAGTCACCGACTTTTTCCAGAAATGGAAAACGGTGTTCGCGGATGGCCAGCATTTTCACATCGCCTAAGATACCGCTGTCTACCTGTTGGCGCAGTGCGGTGATGGGGGGCATGTAACGGTATTCCATCGCTACCCAGATGGGGGCGGGGTGCTTGGCTTCCAGTTCGCGTAACAGGGCGATGTCTTCAAAGCGGGTGCAGATGGGTTTTTCTACCAGTACCGGTAGTTTTGTCCTTTTGAATATTTCGACTAGTTGTTCTGCGTGTTGGTAGTTGGGGGTGGTGATTATTAGTGCGTCGAGGTCGGTGCGGGCTAGCAGGGTGTCTATGCTTGGCTCGAATAGGGCACCGGGGGCCAAGGCTTTTGCTTTGGCTTGCATGCCGGGGTCGGGTTCTACGATGGCGATGACTTCTGAGCCTTCGATGAGGGCCAGGTTGCGGAGGTGTTCCTGGCCCATCATGCCGCAGCCGATGAAGCCGTATTTTAGGGTTTTTGTCATGTGGGTACTCGTTGTTGGTGGTGTTGAGTTTATGTGCTGCTGGTAGTATTCGCTTTTTGTAACACAAGGCGGCTTGCAATTCAGCAACTCAACAAAAATTGCTTTCCCCAATAGTCGAAGGCACTATATAAATAACTCAACAAAGCGAGAATCACTATGGTTGCAGTAAATTCTTTAAGGGAACAACTGGTAGACGAAATCCGGCAAATCCCTGATGCTAAGCTCCCCGAAGTTCTGGATGTCATCCACTACTTCCGTGTCGGTGTTGAGTCAACAGAACAGAACAAGTCTCAAAAGGCGAATAAAAATGAAGAGGATGAATTGCTTGAAAAAATCCGGCGATGTATCCGTCAACCAAATAAAGCGGCTTTGGGTGACTTTCATCTGAATCTTGAGGGTTACCGTTTTGATCGGGATGAAGCGAATGAGCGCTGAGTTTTTCCTTGATACTAACATCCTGGTTTATCGCTACTCTGATCAGGATGAACAAAAGCGCGTTGTAGCTGCAAATTTGATGGAAAGTAAAAATGCAGCGATTAGCGTTCAGGTGCTGAATGAATTTTGCAATACTGCTCGCAGAAAATTTCCTGAGAACTTTGCCCGAATTGAAGCAACATTATTTGAAATACAAAATTTGCTTACCGTGTACTCTCTTGGGCCTAAAGATACCCATAAAGCTGTTCAAATATCTCAGAGGTACGGGTTCAGTTACTACGACTCTTTGATACTGGCGGCCGCAGAAAATCATCAATGCAAGGTTGTCTTCAGCGAAGATATGCAGCATGAAATGATCTTGGATAGTGGGCTGAAAACCTTTAATCCTTTTGCTATATAAGCGTCAGGCTGATAACCAAGTAACGGCCATTTAGCAACTACACCCCGCAAGCTGATTGGTGGCGTCCAGCGTCTCCGGCAACCAGCCAATCACATCGTCGATATAACTCACTGGACTACAAGGTGCGTTTTAGGCATTGTGCCAGCTCTCCCATAAGCAACGAACCACGCCACCACTATGATCTACATCCTCCTGAGTATCCTCTGTTCCACCTGCATTCTGGTGGTATTCAAACTCGGTGAGCGTATCGGTGCCAAGACCCGCCATATTATCGTGGTGGGCTATCCCGTCTCAGCGCTGGCAGCGGCAATCATCTTCTCAGTATCGCCCGCTGACATGATTTCACCGTGGTTTATTCCGGCTGTGATTGAAGGCATCGCGTTTTATACCGTATTCCGTTTTATGGCGATTTCAGCAGAAACCAGTGGTATTTCCATCACCAGTATCGCCTCCAAAATGAGTGTGGTGATCCCCATTGCCATCGGCATCCTGCTGTTGGGGGAAACGGTAAATTCGTTGATCGTGCTGGGTATTATTTGCGGATTGGTAGCTATCTGGCTGACGGTGGGGCGGCGGGTGAATGTGGCGGGGTGGCATTGGCCATTGTTGGTGTTCATCGGCGGCGGCTTGATTGATTCTAGCTTTAAACTGCTGCAGGTAAACGGATTGAGCGAAGCACAATTTCCGGCGTTTTTGACCACAGTGTTTACTCTGGCGACACTGGTGAGTTTATTGCATCATTTCACTTATCAGGAACGCGCTATCAACCGCCGCAGCATAATGGCCGGTCTGGTGCTGGGGGCGGCGAATCTGGCCTCGACGTATTTCCTGATGATGGCGCTGGCCATCCCGTCGTTAGACAGCATTTTTGTCTACTCGCTGAATAATTTTGGCACGGTGGTGTTGGCGGTATTTATTGCGCTGCTGGTCTTCCGTGAGTATATCGATAATAAAGGTTGGGCGGGTTTACTACTGGCTGTGTTTTCGATTAGCCTGTTGTACTTCGGGTACCTGAAGTAGTTTCTGTGAAAGTTACAGGCGTTCATGTGTTACCGGATGATGTTCATCGACATTTTGAACACTGGACAACCCGCCTCATATCGGTAACGATAAGGTTCTTTGATCCAGCCCCCAGAGGAATTAAACATGCACATCAAATCATCAGTTCGCCTGTTTACACTTGGCCTTGGTTTACTACTGTCCACTAATACCTTATTCGCAGCGGATAACTGCGC
>CALHAO010000109.1 GCA_937931765.1 uncultured Thiotrichaceae bacterium | reverse complement strand
TACCACAACCGGACGGGCCGATCATCGCCACCACTTCATTCTTGCCTATATCAACGTTGACATCGAAAATCGCCTGCTTGTTCTGGTCGTAAAATACACTCAGATCACGGCTGCGGATTTTTGGATCGTCCACAAAGGGTTTGCCTATGGGCTGAGTAGCCTGCTTCAGCTCATCGACAATCGTTTCAATATCAACATCCTGAGATTGTGGTTCAGGGATAGGAGTCATCATTTCAGTCATTAGGTTTTACCACCGTCTCTCAAATCTTTTGCGTAACAGAACTGCCAGAAAGTTCATCAGTATCAGGAAGAACAACAGAACAATAATGGCAGCCGATGTTTTTTCAGTAAAAGCGCGTTCCGGGCTGTCAGACCACAAATAAATCTGTACCGGCAAAGCGGCAGCAGGGTCAGTGACACCGCCCGGAATATCAATAATAAAGGCGATCATGCCGATCATCAGCAGCGGAGCGGTTTCGCCCAGTGCCTGTGCCATACCGATCATGGTACCAGTCAGAATACCGGGCATCGCCAGTGGCAGCGTGTGATGAAATACCACCTGTACCTTGGATGCACCCATTCCTAAGGCTGCTTCGCGTATTGATGGCGGCACGGCTTTCAGGGCGGCACGACTGGCGATAATAATCGTCGGCAGGGTCATTAATGACAATACCAGACCACCCACCAGTGGTGTAGAGCGCGGCACACCAAAGAAATGGATAAACACTGCGAGTCCTAACAGGCCGAACACAATAGAGGGCACGGCGGCGAGGTTATTGATATTCACCTCGATAAAATCAACCCAGCGGTTATTTTTCGGTGCGAATTCTTCCAGATAAATCGCCGCCGCGACTGCAATGGGGAAGGATAGCGACAGTGTCACCAGCATGGTGTAAAGCGACCCCATTAATGCACCCAGAATACCGGCTTGCTCAGGCTCACGGGAATCGCCCGAAGTAAACAACACAGTATTGAAGCGTTTATCCACATCACCATTGGTCTGTAAGTCATCTAGCCATGCCAGTTGATAATCTTTAATACGTCGGTCATCTTCCGGCAGCGTGCGGTCGATATTGCCTTTAAAAAAGGTATCGATGTCGTCATCCGCTAGGAACCAGATGGACTGTGTGGTGCCGATTAATGACGGCTCAGCCATTATCATGTCTTGTAATCGATAAGGTGCATTACCGCTGATAATCTGGCGCAGTGCCTTTTTCTGTGTGCGGCCCTTCACACCGGGAAAACGGGTATTCATGGTGTCTTTCAACACGCCGGTATAATTAGCAGCCCGTAGTTCTTTTTCCGATGAGGCAGTGGTGACGCCTAATGTTTCAGCGTTCAGATCCACATCCAGCTTGATATAAGTCTGGGTGAAAGCGGGCAGGCCATTACTGAAAATGCTGATCAGTAATATGCTCAGAAAGGTCAGGCTGAGAATAATCGAAGCCTGACCGAAAAACTTAAACCGGCGTTCACGGGCATAGCGTTTTGCCAATCCGGCTTTGACCTTTGCGGTGGTATCACTCATGGTCGTTATCCTTACTCGTATTGTTCGCGGTATTTGCGCACTATGTGTAGTGCCAAGATATTCAGCATCAAGGTCAGTACAAACAGTGTTAAACCCAGTGCAAAGGCGGCCAGTGTTTTGGCGCTGTCAAACTCCTGATCACCGGTGAGCAGGGTCACGATTTGCACAGTAACGGTGGTGACAGCTTCCAGCGGGTTAGCGGTGAGATTGGCCGATAGTCCGGCAGCCATCACTACGATCATGGTCTCACCAATCGCACGCGAAGCCGCCAGTAGGAAAGCCCCGACAATACCGGGCAGAGCCGCCGGAATAATCACCTGTTTAATGGTTTCTGATTTAGTGGCACCCATGCCGTAAGAGCCGTCACGCATCGCCTGTGGCACGGCGTTAATCACATCGTCAGACAAGGACGACATAAACGGAATCAGCATTACACCCATCACTAAACCCGCCGCCAATGCACTTTCCGAAGCCACTGATAAACCAATCGCTTCACCCATACCGCGTATAAAGGGGGCGATGGTTAACACTGCAAAAAAACCGTAAACCACAGTAGGGATACCGGCCAGTACTTCCAGTGCTGGTTTGGCGAAGGAGCGTACCCGCAGGCTGGCATATTCTGATAAATAGATTGCCGCCATTAAGCCGAGTGGCACCGCGACTATCAGCGCAATAAAGGAAATCAGCATGGTACCGGCGAATAAGGGAATGGTGCCGAAGCTACCGGAGCCACCGACCTGATCCGCGCGGATAGCGGTTTGCGGACTCCAGCGCGTACCAAACAGGAACTCAGAAATGGGTACCTGATTGAAGAAACGCATGGATTCAAATAACACAGACAGCACAATACCCAGTGTGGTCAGAATGGCAATCGAGGCGCACAGAATCATTACGCCCCGAATCACCGACTCGACTTTATTTCTGGCCCGGACATGGGGTGCGATATAGCGCCAGCCGATAAAGAAACCAATAATCGCCAGCGCCAGCACGACCACCGCTTTGGCGATTGAGCTGGTGGTTTGCATAGCGATGTATTGCTGAGCGGCGGCATTTTGCATCGGTGTTGCGGTATCGTCAGCTTGTCCGGATTCAGCAATGCTTCTGACCCGGTTCATCATCAGGCCGACTTCGGCTTCGGAGGATTGCTGAACCTCAGCGGGCAGGGTGGCGATGACATTATGAGTGATGATGGTATTGTTGAAGGCATTCCATAACAGCAGCACCAATAACGCTGGGATAACACACCATATTGCTACCAGGTAACCGTAGTAACCGGGCAGCGAGTGGAGTTTGTTAACCCCTTTATTGCCATTTGAAACCGCCAGCGACCGCTTGCGCCCCAGAAAGTAACTGAAAGTAGCCAGTACCATCAGCACCAACAGGATTGTTGTTGTATTCATCTGATCACCCCGACCGGACTTATTCTGCTACGGAGGTCAGAACAGTGAGGTTCTTCGCCGCATCAGCAAACTTCTGACGTTCTTCATCCGGCATAGGGATCATACCTTTATCCGCCAGATAACCGTCTTCACCCCAGGTGTTTTCGTCGGTAAATTCAGCCAGATAATCTTCGATGCCTTTCACCGTGCCGATGTGTTCTTTCTTCACGTAGGAGTACAGCGGACGTGAAACAGGGTAGTCACCCGCCGCGATATTCTCGAAACTGATGTCTACGCCATCAATGGATGCGCCACGTACTTTGTCAGCATTCTGATCAAGGAAGCTGAAACCAAAGATACCCAGTGCATTAGGGTTAGCTTCCAGTTTTTGTACGATCAGGTTGTCGTTTTCACCGGCTTCGATATAAGCGCCGTCTTCACGCATCGTATGGCACACTTCTTTGTGTTTAGCACTGTCAGTTTTTTTCAGTGCCTTAATCCAGCCGATGGTTTCACAACCGCCTTCCATCGCTAGTTCAGAGAACGCATCACGTGTACCGGAAGTGGGAGGAGGGCCAAGCACTTCGATTTTGATCGCAGGCAGCTCGGCGTTGACTTCATTCCACATCGCATAGGGGTTTGGGATCAGCTTTCCTGGTTCACCGCCTTCAGAAGGAACATCTTTGGCTAAGCCCATGAAAAGGTCTTTGAGGCTTAGATTAAACTGTTCACCTTTTTTAGAGTTGGCGATAGCAATGCCGTCGTAGCCAACTTTTACTTCAATCGGGCTGACACCGTTGGCAATACACTTTTCCAGCTCGCTGGTTTTGATGCGGCGTGAGGTATTGGTGATGTCCGGCGTGTTGATGCCTGTGCCGTCACAGAATAGTTTCATACCGCCACCGGAGCCGGTTGCCTCCACTTTTGGTGCCGGATTGCCACTCTTTCTGGCGTAGGCTTCGGCGACTACCGTGGAGAATGGAAATACGGTAGATGAACCCACAATTTCAATATTGTCACGTGCTTGTGCAGTGCCTGCG
>CALHAO010000108.1 GCA_937931765.1 uncultured Thiotrichaceae bacterium | reverse complement strand
AATAAAAACCTCGACCAACCACCTCAACGAATAGAGTCTGGCTATATCAACGTGATGCCATGACAGATCAGAAGCGACCAGGTAACGGTACGCCTCCTCGCCTTCATACTTCAGCGCCACTATAAAACGCCGTTTCTTGTGCGCTTTAACGTGTAGGCGGGCCGCCAGCAAGGTCACCGGCTTCGCGTTGCCACCGCGAATAACCAACGCTGTTTTAATGCCAGTCTGGCGTGCAAAATAATCATGGAGCGTGACGGCTGACTGGCCTCTGGCGGTTACTTTCTGATTGCCACGTAACTGACTAACGACCTGTGCCTGATCGGTGAGTCTGGCTGCTTCATCCATGAACTGCCCTGTACCATAGAGCGCATCCGCCAGAACACCTTTAACAACCACTTCGGGAAACAGCTCAACGAATTCCTGGATCATGTCCAGCGCCAGTGACTGGAGGGTGGGGAAGCGAACATGGTCAGGCTTCGGGCGTTTCGGTCTTAAAGGTTTGGCAACACCCTGCTGCTTAAGGTGATTGTTGTGCTTGCGCCAAGCGGATAGCTGCGGATCGGGTACATGAAAACGAAACCCGACCGGAAAAGTAGCCATGTCGGTGACCAGCACCATAAAGACTAACGCCTGACCATTAATATAACCTCCTGTCGGCTTATCTTTAAGCTTATGAGCGCCTTCGATTCGGGTCGTTCTTTTTGAGCGTTTTTTGTCAGAGTCATCAATGGCCAACGTGCCTTCAGTGATCTCATAGTGAGACAGAATGTTACGAACACTGGCCTGTAACATACGGTGCCAAGCTATCTTTGCTGAATAAAAAATCCAGCATAGCCGTGTTGATTTGAATTGACCCAGGCTCCTGCGCTCAAAAGCAGCCCAGTTGAGCGTTTCAGCGACCACCATCCCCATGATCAGAACGGTTAGAGCGGCCTTCTGAAGTGAGGTCAGCTGAGCAGAAGGAGAAATATGCTTCAGTGAATCGCTTAAGGCATCCAAAAATAGAGTAACAACAGGCAGAGAACGAATGAGCACTAATGACACTTGACGATGATGGATGGGAGAGGAAATCTTAACCGATCAGTCTGCTGTTGTAATGTCGATAGCATCTCGCCGGGCTTGATGCAGGAGTCGCAGCAGTAGTCTGATTCTGAGTTTATATCAAAAACGCATTGTCAAATTCTAAAAACTGTAGCATCGAGTGAAACTCTTTGATTATGCCGTGAACGCTTACCAACTACCGACAGCCTGCTTGCTATTGAATGATCAGAAACCGTAAGGCACCTTCCATCTCAACCAGTACACAAAGCCACAATATCTGCCGCCAATGCCTCAACTGTCTCTGGCTGAGTGTCCCATGCACACATCAGACGGCAACCACCTGCACCAATGAACTGATAAAAGCGCCAGCCTTTTGCGCGTAATTGCGTTGATATTTCCAGCGGCATTTCCACAAAAACACCATTCGCCTGCGGCGGGAACATAATATTCAACTGCGGCAAATGCCGGATACGTTCATACAACAAGGTCGCCATCGCATTGGCATGCCGCGCATTACTTAACCAGACATCATTTTCCAACAACCCCAGCCACGGTGCAGAAATAAAGCGCATTTTAGACGCCAGCTGCCCAGCTTGCTTAACACGATACGCAAAGTCTTCAGCCATCGCATTATCAAAAAACACCACGGCTTCACCAATCGGCAAACCATTTTTAGTGCCGCCAAAACACAATACATCAACGCCCGCCCGCCAGGTGATTTCAGACGGGTGCACATCCAATGAAGCCACCGCATTAGCGAATCGCGCGCCATCCATGTGCACCTTCAAATGCCGACGTTTCGCAATCGCCGCAATCGCCCGGATTTCCTCAACACTGTATACCGTGCCGACTTCCGTTGACTGCGTCAGTGATACCACCTTGGGTTTAGGGTAATGGACATCTGTTCTGCGAATCACCAGCTGCTCAATAATGTCCGGCGTCAATTTACCGTTATCACCTTTGCCGGTCAGCAGTTTAGAACCATTGGAAAAGAATTCCGGCCCGCCACACTCATCCGTTTCTATATGCGCCAGTTCATGACAAATCACCGAATGGTAACTCTGACACAAGGAGGCCAGCGATAAGGAATTGGCCGCCGTACCATTAAAGACAAAAAACACCTGACAATCCGTCTGGAATAGCTCACGGATATGATCACAGACTTTTGTCGTCCAGACATCTTCACCATAGGCTAATTCATGGCCACTCTGGTTCGCCTGCAAGAAATAGTGACTGGCTTCCGGGCACATTCCGGCATAATTATCAGAGGCAAATTGCTGTTTCATAAGTTCCATTCCCATTAAAAGTCGGTAGCCACGCCACCCTGCTCGACCCGCTTAGCGACGAAAGCGTCCAACTCCTCACGCCGCGACGCCTCCAAAGCCGGTTGTTCATATTCGTTCAGTAGCTGCTTATAAACCTTGTTGGCTTTTTGCAAAGCATCCGGCGCACCCGCTTCAGTCCAGCTCTCAAAGTTCCGCCAATCTGAAATAATCGGCGAGTAAAAAGCCGTTTTATAACGTGCCATAGTGTGCGCTGTACCAAAATAGTGTCCACCCGGCCCGACATCACGAATAGCATCCAGCCCAAAAGCTTCTTCGCTGATGTCCA
Organism: uncultured Thiotrichaceae bacterium; assembly: GCA_937931765.1. GTDB lineage: Bacteria > Pseudomonadota > Gammaproteobacteria > Thiotrichales > Thiotrichaceae > Thiolinea. The sequence goes on along the minus strand of CALHAO010000108.1, from coordinate 3,096 downwards.
CACCCTGCATCCACACTGCCATCATCTGCAACAAATCAGCATCGATCATCATCTTCTCAAACGATGCACTCAGCCCGCCTTCCATCCAGCCTGCGCCATGCATAACAAAGTTGGTGCCACCTGTTATCGCACCCCACAATGCCATTGTAGACTCATAACCCGCCTGTGCATCCACCGCATTCGCAGCGCACACATTGGAGGAACGGAAGGGCATTTTATAGTAACGTGCCAATTGCCCACTGATCTGTGCTGCCAGCACATATTCCGGGGTACCAAACGCCGGTGCGCCGGATTTCATATCAACATTAGACGTGAAGCCACCATATACCGCAGGTGCACCCGGACTGACCATTTGTGAGAAAGCGATACCGGCTAAGGCTTCCGCATTCTGCTGCGCTAACGCACCGGCAATCGTCACCGGAGCCATTGCCCCTGCCAGAGTAAATGGCGTTAACACGATAGGCTGATTCAGGGAGGACATCTCAATAATACCGCGCAACATTGGCTCATCCAGCTTCAGCGGCGAATTACTGTTAATCACCGTAAAAATCGATGGTTCCTGCTTCAGCTGCTCGCGACTGATCCCACGTCCGATACGCGCAATTTCAATGCCGTCACGGTTACGATCCTGCCCCAATGAATAACAATGAAACACCTTATCAGTTAAGGTAACGCAATCGGAAAGGCAGTGCAGGTGACGCACTGAAGGATGTATGTCAACCGGCTCTACCGGATAACCTGAGGTGAAATGCAAAATATTCAATGACTGCATCAGGCGTAAAAAAGTCTGGTAATCCTGTTGGTTACCGGGACGACGACCACCATCCAGACTATTGGTATTAGGCGCACTGGCCACTGTGCCGAAGTTAACGAAATTTTTTCCGACCTGAAAGTTATGTGCCGGGTTTCTTGCGTGGAGTGTAAACTGCTCGGGAACGGTGCTGATAAGCTGCATCAGTAGTTCACGCCCGAAGAACATCCGCTCGCTTTTAGCCGTCGCGCCCGCCTTCAACATAATCTCACGTGCTTCCGGCAGCAGTACATCAATGCCGATTTCTTCCAGAATGCGCATGGAGGCATCATGGATCAGTTCAACCTGTTCATCCGTCACTGCTTCCATCGGCTTGAAAGGCATTTTTAACTGCTGCCAGGCTTGCTGCTCGAATTTCTGCGGAATCGCATCGATACCTTTACCACGCCGTCCGCGACGTGATGTTCTACGCCCTTCACTCATGCAAGCCTCCTTAGAACGAGCCGGAAGAATATCCGGATGAAAAACAACATTATGAAGTTATCACGGAGGAATTGACAGCAGTTACAGCAGAAGAAAATACAGGCATAAAAAAACCACCCTGTGGTTACCAGGGTGGTTTTTTATGACACGTACCGCTTAAGGTAGTTACAACTTAGCGAAGGTATAATCCTCACCCTGTCGACAAACCACCACGTTCGCATCCAGGAACAGTGCAATCTGCCCACTATCGATGCTGCTACGCTTGCCATCAACCATGACTAATTCACTGGCTGTTACACCACAAGGAATCATGCTCAACTTACCTTTACCACCCGCCATCAACGTAATCTCATTCTCAGAGACCAGCTCCAGCTCATCACAAGCACAGTCGACTAGCTCAAGTACCTTAATACGTACCGCCGAGTCTGGCCGCATTTCATTCCGGATCACATCGACCATCGACTGCCGCGCCCAATTTCCGGTTGCCTGAGCATCATCCGATGACCCCGAAGCTATAGCCGCTCCGGTAGCCACTGCAGCTGCCGCAGCCCCACCAATGACACCCGTCTGTTCACCATCATCAGATAAAACTTTAACCTCCGGCCAATCCACATCCGCCGCAGACACTGTGGACTCCGGCATATCCAGATCCACCTCCAGCGTATCTAAGCGAACTGCAGCATCAGATTCAGATGTATCAACATTGAGATCCGGCACTGATAACTCAACATCAGGCGTTGTTGGTAGTTTAATCTGAGGTTTGTTTACTGAAGCATCAACATCAGGTAGAGCAGCATCCAGATCGACATCCGGAGTATCAATGGATGCTGAAGGTAGATCTACATCCAAATCCGGGGTCTGTATATCAACGTCTGGTGCATCAATGGATGCCGATGGCAGATCTACATCCAGATCCGGAGTCTGTATATCAACGTCTGGTGCATTAACATCAACGTCAGGCATGTCCACCTTCGCATCGCCACTCAGCATCCCTGATCCCACTTTTGCCGCGATACCAGCACCCACTGTGGCAGCAAAACCTTTAGCCATACCACCTATGCCAACACTTGGCTCAGAAACATTTACATCAGGTGTGTCAATCGATGCCGACGGTAAATCAACATCTAAATCCGGCGTTTTAATATCAACGTCAGGTGCATTAATCGATGCCGATGGCAGATCTACATCCAAATCCGGCGTTTTAATGTCAACGTCCGACGCATCAATCGATGCCGACGGCAGATCAACATCTAAATCAGGAGTCTGTATATCAACATCTGGTACATCCAACGATGCTGACGGCAGATCCATATCCAAGTCCGGCGTTTTAATATCAACGTCCGGCACATCAATCGATGCCGACGGCAGGTCTACATCCATATCCGGAGTGCGTATATCTACGTCCGGTACATCCAATGATGCTGACGGCAGATCCATATCCAAGTCCGGCGTTTTAATATCAACGTCCGGTACATCAATAGACACTGACGGCAGATCTGCATCTAAATCCGGAGTGCGTATATCAACATCCGGCACATCGATTGATGCTGATGGTAAATCGACATCCAGATCAGGTGTTTTAATATCAACGTCCGGTACATCAATAGACGCTGATGGCAGGTCTACATCCATATCCGGAGTGCGTATATCTACGTCCGGTACATCAATCGATGCCGACGGCAGATCCATATCCAAGTCCGGCGTTTTAATATCAACGTCCGGTACATCAATAGACGCTGACGGCAGGTCTACATCTATATCCGGAGTGCGTATATCTACGTCCGGCACATCGATTGATGCTGATGGCATATCCACATCCAATGAAGACATGTTTACATCAACGTCTGGCTCTTTCATGGTGA
>CALHAO010000107.1 GCA_937931765.1 uncultured Thiotrichaceae bacterium | reverse complement strand
ACAGAAAGCGCGATTATCGCAGCATTTTACTCTCTATTCCTCGGTGTTGTTGTCTATCGCACCATCAATTTTAAAGACACTATCGGGATTTTGTACGAGACCGGTCGGTTTGCGTCAATCTCATTATTTGCGATTGGTACGGCTTCGGTGTTTGGCTGGATGCTGGCCTTCTATAATGTGCCCAGATTGATGGTTGGTGTGATGACCAGTCTGGATTTGGGGCAGTTTAGTACTTCATTGGTGATTGCGGCCTTCTTCCTGTTGTTCGGCTTGTTTATTGATGCCATCCCGGCGATTATTATTCTGGGAACCGTGTTGTATCCGGTGGCTTCAGCGGCGGATATTCACCCTGTGGTGTTTGCTATTATTGGTATTGTTTCGCTGTCGTTTGGTTTGGTGACGCTGCCTTATGGGCTGTGCCTGTTGATTTCGGCTTCTATTGCTAAGGTTAATGTGGTGACTGTATTGCGGGATGTGGCGATTATTCTGGCCCCGATGCTGGTGATTCTGTTGCTGATTATTATTTTTCCGGAGCTTGTGCTTTGGTTGCCTAATTTGTTGATGCCTGGGTTTAAGTAGGTGTTGACGCTCCAGCCTCTTAAAATTTATTCAGAGGTATTTTCCAGGTCAAATTTCTTGCTGTCGATGAGGTTTTTCAGGCGTAGCCGCTCTTCAACACGTGTTTTAAGATCATATTGTTTATGAAGCTGCGCCACCGGATTATTTCTGCCCGATCTGCGACCGTGAAGAAGAAAAGAAGTTATGAACAAGAAAACTATTACCTATGAAGTCGATATTAACAATCCACCACCCTTCAGCGAGCAAGAAAAAGCTGAATTGAATGGTCACGGTTATCAGACGAGAATGAATGACATTTTGCGTCAGGCTATGTTGGAAAAATCTGTTCAGTAGAAGCAAAAGGCGGCATAAACAAGTGCCGCCCTCCACATCAATGCAATTTAATCTTAGGCTGCGCCCGGCCCCGCAGCATATTAGCCAGCGTCTCCAAGGTCACTTTCCAGACACCATGCAGAGTCAACTGATGGCTCTTATACAAACTGTTGTACATCAGTCGCGCAAAATAACCATTAATAAAGAAAGTCGAGCGGGAAAGGTTGCCCATCAAGCCGCCTGTTGCGGATGAATCACCCAGCGATACCAACGAACCAAAGTCTGTGTATTTCCAGTCATCAACCGTTTCACCTGCAATGTGTTTGCCCATCCGTTTGGCCAGATGCACTGCCTGTTGGTGCGCAGCTTGTGCTCGTGGTGGAATATACTGATTCTCGCCTTTTTCCGGCCACGGGCAGGCAGCACAATCACCGATGGCAAAGATATTAGGGTCACGGGTGGTTTGCAGATTCTGTTTAACCCGTAATTGGTTAGTGCCATTGGTTTCCAGTCCGCCCAGATCTTTGAGGAAAGCAGGTGCTCGCACACCTGCGGCCCAGACCGTCAGTTCGGAGGCAATGGACGCATCACCGGCCAGTTCAACACTGTTCGCAGTGACTTCATTAACATAAGTACGGGTATGCAGGGTGATGCCCAGTTTAGTCATTATCTGCGCCGCCGACACCGCCAGATGTTCGGGCAGCGCCGGTAAAATACGTGGTTCCGCTTCGATCAGATGAATACCAATATCCTTGTCGGGATCGATACTGTCTAATCCGTAGGAGACCAGCAGCCGGGTTGCATAACGCAATTCAGCCGCCAGCTCAACACCGGTGGCTCCCGCGCCAATAATGGCCACATCCAACTGACCGGGTTGCAGAGGTTCTTCCTGTACATGAGCACGGATGCAGGCGTTGATCCAACGTTTGTGGAAACGGCTGGCCTGATCCGGTGTATCTAAACGGATAGCATGTTCTTCAACGCCTTTAATGCCGAAATCATTGGTGCGACTGCCGACGGCGATGATCAAGGTATCGTAAGAAAAGTGACCCTCACGAGTGACTTCATGGCCTTCACTATCAATATGAGGTGCCAGATAAATCTGTTTTTTCTCGCGATCCAGCCCGGTCATCTCACCGACCCGATAGCGGAAATGTTTCCAGTGTGACTGAGCCAGATAATCAACTTCATGTTGTCCGGTGTCCATACTACCGGCAGCGATCTCATGCAACTTCGGCTTCCAGATATGCGTGCGGTTTTTGTCAATCAGGGTGATCCGCGCCTTACCTTTTTTACCCAGAGATTTACCCAACATGCTGGCCAGTTCAAGGCCGCCCGCACCGCCGCCCACGATCACAATGTGGTGCAAATCAGGGTCATTTTGTGTTGTGTGCGTCATAATGTCAGAACTCCGAATTAAAGAGAATTCAGGCCAGGAACGGCCGGATTGACGCGATTGTACGTTGTTCATAATACCGTTATGGTCGAGATAATGCGCTTTAAATGATGAATGCTGATAGTTTTATTCAGCATCACCCCGAACTTGTTTTTATCTGCTTTAGTCAACATCGGGTCTGTGTTAGCATTTCGCCGCTAAGCAGCATGACGAATTTTTCATGCGTACTTAATGCAGATCACACGTGGGCGTACTCCTATCATGGCTCGATATATATTTGTTACTGGCGGTGTTGTTTCCTCTTTAGGTAAAGGCATTGCGGCTGCCTCTCTGGGCGCTATTCTTGAAGCACGTGGCCTTAAGGTCACGATGATGAAACTTGATCCTTATATTAATGTTGATCCCGGTACGATGAGTCCGTTTCAGCATGGTGAGGTATTTGTCACCGAAGACGGGGCAGAAACTGACCTTGATCTGGGACACTATGAGCGTTTTGTCGGTTTTACAGCGACTCAGCTGAACAATTTCACCACCGGACGTATTTACGAAAATGTTATTCGTAAAGAGCGGCAGGGTGGTTATCTGGGGGCGACGGTTCAGGTTATTCCGCATATTACCGATGAGATCAAACGTTGTGTGCGTGCCGGAGCCGGTGACGCTGATGTAGCGATGGTGGAAGTTGGTGGTACAGTGGGTGATATTGAATCCTTGCCGTTCATGGAAGCGATTCGTCAGATTCGGGTGGAAGAAGGCCCGTTAAACGCGCTGTTTATTCACCTGACTCTATTGCCTTATGTCGCGGCGGCGGGCGAATTAAAAACCAAACCTACCCAACACTCCGTTAAAGAATTGCGTTCTATCGGTATCCAGCCGGATATTTTGTTGTGCCGCAGTGAGCGCCCGATTCCGGAGAATGAAAAGCGCAAAATTGCCCTGTTTACCAATGTTGAAGAGCGGGCGGTTATTTCCGCATTGGATATGGATAATATCTATAAAATTCCGCTGGCGTTACATGCGCAAAAGTTGGATCAGATTGTCGCCGAACGTTTCGGTCTGGCTGATTTGCCGGAAGCTGATTTAAGCGACTGGCACCACGTGATTAATACGATGGAGTTTCCGGAAGCTGAAGTCACCATTGCGATGGTCGGTAAATACGTTGATTTGACTGAGTCGTATAAGTCGCTGAATGAAGCATTGACGCATGGCGGTATCCATACCTCGACGCGTGTTAATATTGTCTACGTTGACTCTGAGAAGCTGGAGTCAGAAGAAGATGGACTGGAAATGCAAGCGCTGATGGCGGCTGATGCGATACTGGTCGCGCCCGGTTTTGGCAAGCGGGGCATCGAAGGCAAGATACAGGCAGCTGAATATGCGCGGCTGAATAACGTGCCTTATCTGGGTATTTGTTTAGGTATGCAGGTTGCGGTTATTGAATATGCCCGTCATTGTGCCGGGTTGCCTGAGGCGAACAGCACCGAGTTTGAACAGGATGCAGCTGATCCGGTGATTGGTTTGATCACTGAATGGCAAAAACAAGATGGCACGGTTGAGCAACGCTCAGAAAGTTCTGATCTGGGTGGAACCATGCGTTTGGGTGGCGAAGTGTGCCGTTTACAGAGTGGCTCATTTGCACAAAAAACCTATGGTAGCGACACAATTGTTGAACGCCACCGCCATCGCTATGAGTTTAATAATAACTACCTGAAACCCTTGCAGGATAAAGGGCTGGTATTTTCTGGTATGTCAGAAGATGGCTCTTTGGTGGAGGTGGTCGAGTTGCCGGATCACCCGTGGTTCTTGGGTTGCCAGTTTCATCCGGAATTCACTTCACGTCCACGTCAGGGACATCCTTTGTTTAGCAGTTTTATTCGTGCGGCGCGTGAGCACCATGCTGAAAAGAATACAGGGGCAGTGTCATGAGTATGAATTTATGTGGTTTTGAAGTGGGCTTGGATCAGCCGTTTTTCCTGATCTGCGGGCCTTGTGCTATTGAGACGGAAAGCCTGGCGCTGGAAACGGCAGCTCATATGAAGGAAGTCACCGATAGATTGGGCATCCCGTATATTTATAAGTCTTCGTTTGATAAGGCTAACCGGACTTCGCACGATAGTCCGCGTGGTGTCGGTCTGGAAGCGGGTTTGCGCATCCTGGAGAAGGTGAAGCAGGATATTGGTGTGCCGGTGTTGACCGATGTGCATGAAGATTCGCCGATGGCTGAAGTGGCTGAAGTGGTGGATGTGTTGCAGACACCTGCATTGTTATGTCGCCAGACTAATTTTATCCAGTCGGTCGCGCGTACCGGAAAGCCGGTCAATATTAAAAAAGGCCAGTTCCTTGCACCCTGGGACATGGCGGGTGTGGTAGAAAAGGCGCGTGTTGCGGGCAATGATCAGGTCATGGTTTGTGAGCGTGGTTATGCCTTTGGTTATAACAATCTGATTTCAGACATGCGTGGTTTGGCGATTATGCGCGATATTGGTTGCCCCGTGGTATTTGATGCGACGCATTCGGTGCAGTTGCCGGGTGGCATGGGTGGTCGTTCGGGTGGTCAGCGTGAGCATGTTCCTGTGCTCGCACGTGCGGCTGTGGCAGCGGGGATTTCAGGTTTGTTTATGGAGTCACATCCTGATCCGGCTAATGCTGCTTGTGACGGGCCGAATTCCTGGCCTATGGATCGTATGGAAGA
>CALHAO010000106.1 GCA_937931765.1 uncultured Thiotrichaceae bacterium | reverse complement strand
CGTTCCAGTAATTCGCGCCGGTAAACCGATGTCGAGCCAAGTACGAGTGGTTGGTTTTTCATGTTATGTTCCTAAGCAGAGTCTGATCAGATAGATTGCTTGAACTATACCTCTGATCAGGCGTTCGGGTCAGTACTTAATTTCCAGCCAGATATGCCCGGTTCTGCCGGAGTTTTTTACGCTGGTAACTTCAATTTCTCGGTTTATTGCCAGATAATCAATATTCTTAGCAAGATTGTCACTATCGTCTGTACGTTTTCCAGGTGGGGCTAAACGTACATTTGTCCCCCAGATTAGTTTATAGATCTTACCGGTATCGGGTAGTTTGTCAGCAGGTAACTCCAGTCCACGCTTCGTCCATTTACCATTTTCGTATAAGCCTGCATAAATCCAGCCATTTTTTTCACGCTCTGTTGCCTGTGTACCCTCATCAGAGGATTCAGCGCTAGCTTGGATAACCTGATCTGTTTGCTCTGGGGTTTCAGTGTTTGGTGGTGTTTCTGAGGTGGCCGCAGTGTTTTCCAGTGGTGTCTCAGCAGGTGTTACTTGTGTAGCTGATATTTCCACTTCCGTTTTGATAGGGGTTATCTCATTCTGCACTATTTCCGGAGTAATTGTTTCCGCTGTGTCTGTTTCTGCAGTAGCTATGGTTATTTCACTTTCCGGTATGTCTGTAGTGTCTGATTCCGGAGTGGTTGTTGCTATGTCATTCTGCGGTACTTCGGGAAGTGCCGCTTCTATGGTTGAGGCTGCTTCTGCGTTGTGGGCCGCTTCAGTTTGTGGTGTTTCAGGAGAGGAGGTGCTTGTAATCGTCGTTTCAGTGACAATGGGGTCTGCTTCAATAGGTATTGTTTCGGTAGATTCGGGGGTGGCTGCGGCTACATCATTTTGTGATGCTCGGGAAGGTGCTACTTCAGCATCTGCTTCTGGGGTGAGTGCTGTTATTTCATTCTGCGGTACTTCAGGAGGAGCTATTTCTGTTGTGGTTATATTATTTTGTAATGCACCAGGCAGTATGATCTTTTCGGCTACGATTGTTTCTTTAGCAGGGGTTTCTGGCTTCTGCTCTTGGGTAGCGATCTCATCTGGCGCTACTTTGTTCGCAGACTTTGTTGGTTCGGTCGTCGGGGTGGCCACCGGTAATTTTGCCTCCTTTGGCTCTTCAATGATTACGTCGATTGCGTCTGGTTTCTTTGCGACTTCGTCCGGGTTCGTTGCCTGAATGGTTTTTATGTCCGGTATCTTGATTTTAATTGGGTTTTGAACCGGCTCATTAGTCATAATGCTTTCGCTGACAGTGTTTTTTATGGCTAGACTGCTTGCTGTTCTGGGGCGCTCTTTAAATAGGCTGGACTGGGCTAGTGACCAGCTAAGTATTCCCGCACCTACTAAAGCGGTAGCTAGTGAGAGAATCAATAAGTTTGATGCATGTCCTTTTGCGTCGTTCATCTTGATTTTTGGATTCCGTGGGGTTGTTAGGGTTTTGCGAGATAGTTTGAGCATGATAGTAATATTTTTGCTTAATTTTCAAGCAAAATTTAGATGTTGTAGGTGCGTATGTAAATCTATCAAAATTTTTAAATCTCAAATCCATTACACAATGGACTTTGTTTGATGATAATTACTAAATAAGACGGACAGTCCTGAGTCTTGGTTCAGTTAATAGTGGGTCAAATTGAGTTCCTGAGCACAGAATAGTGCAATATGTTGTGGTTTTGTGCTCCGAATTACGATTTTTCCTTTACAGTACGGCTACATGCTTCATATAATCCCGCGCTTATGTCGAACAGGTTACCCGTTGAAATTAATCCTTTCCGTCTGATTGAGCAACGCAGACAACTTTCTGGTGTGGTTCATACCAATCGTTTATCACGATTGAGCGAGCTACTAGTGCCGGAAGCTGCAGCAGAGGATTTCGAAGTTGAGCTGGAGTTTTTATATTCTCCCAGCCACCTTCCCATGATCATTGGTCAGGTGAACGGCACGGTTGTTATGGAATGTCAGCGTTGTCTGAAGCCGGTAACAATTGATGTGGAAGCCCGGATTAGTGTAGTGGTGACTGCTTCACAAACTGATAGACAGCCTGAAGAAGAAGGCTATGAAATATGCATTGTTGATGATGAGCGTATGTTTTTGCAGGATTTTCTCGAAGATGAGATCCTGTTAACGTTACCGGCAGTTGCCCGGCATGATCAGTGTGAGCCGACCCGGATAGTGCGCGAAATACCGGTGGTTGATAATGCAGATAACGAACAACCCGTGGAAAAGGAAAAGAAAAATCCTTTTGCCGCATTAAAAGACTGGAAAAAAACGGAGTAAATTGCCATGGCAGTTCAGAAAAATCGTAAGACACGCTCTAAGCGTGGTATGCGTCGTTCACACGATGCGCTGAAAGCACCGACATTGTCGGTTGACCAGACGACTGGTGAAAAGCATCTACGTCATAATATGACTGCAGACGGCTTTTACTGTGGTCGTCAGATTATGCCAACAGCAGTGGCTATTGATGATGAAGATGACGAAGATTAATCGTTACTGTTTGTGTGATCTATCTTCAGGATAAAATCTGATTCAAAATCGCGGGCATTATGTCCGCGATTTTTTTTGTGGGAGTTATTAAAATGAGCGCAAAATACCGGATTGCTCTGGATGCAATGGGTGGGGACCATGGGCTGAGTGTTATTGTCCCTGCGGCACTGGAAGCATTAAAACAATATAATGATATTTCTTTGATTCTGGTGGGCGATGAGCAAAAAGTACAGGCTGCCCTGGCCGAACATAATTCCCAAGATAATCAGTTAATCAGTATTCAGCATGCTTCTCAGGTGGTGGATATGGATGAATCGCCTGCTTTGGCATTAAAGAAGAAAAAAGACTCTTCCATGCGCGTAGCGATTGATCTGGTTAAGCAGGCTCGTGCTGATGCCATAGTGAGTGCCGGAAATACCGGTGCGCTGATGGCAACCAGTCGTTTCGTGCTGCGCATGATTCCGGGCATTGATCGCCCGGCGCTTTGTACCGTAATGCCTAGTATGAATGGTCAGACCCATATGCTTGATTTGGGGGCCAATGTTGATTCATCCGCTGAGCATTTGTATCAATTCGCGTTGATGGGTTCTGAGTTGGCCAAGGCTATTGATGATATCACCAATCCTACGGTGGGTTTGCTGAATATCGGTGCAGAGGCTATCAAAGGCAATGAGCAGGTTAAGGCAGCGAATGCTTTGTTGGCGAGTTCACCTTTAAATTATATCGGCTATGTCGAAGGGGATGGTATATATCTGGGCGGTGTCGATGTTATAGTCTGTGATGGTTTTGTCGGAAATGTTGCGTTGAAAACCAGTGAAGGTTTAGCCAAGATGATTTCCGCAAAACTGAAAGCAAGTTTTACCCGCAATTTATTAACCAAGCTGGTTGGGTTGCTGTCTTTGCCGGTGTTGAATAGTTTTCGGAAAGAAGTTGATCCGCGACTGTACAATGGCGCAAGTTTGCTGGGATTGCAGGGTATTGCTGTAAAAAGTCATGGCGGCGCAGACAGTCTGGCTTTTGCTAATGCTATTGGGATTGCGCGTACGGAAATTATTAAGAAGCTTCCGCAGCGTATTAATGCACAAATTGCTGAATTGTTGGACTTGAGGCAGGCTGGATGATTTATTCGCGAATTATTGGTACGGGTAGTTACTTACCGCCAAAAATCATGACTAACAAGGATCTGGAGCGTATCGTTGATACCTCGGATCAGTGGATTTTTGAGCGTACGGGTATTCGTCAGCGACATGTGGCAGAAGAGCAGGGTGCGAGTGACCTGGCCTTAGTGGCTGCACAGCGTGCTTTGGAAATGGCGGGTAAAAAACCTGAAGATATTGATTTGATTGTGATGGGAACTTCGACGCCTGATCTGGTGTTTCCTAGCACGGCCTGCTTATTACAGCAAAAATTAGGTATTAAAAATGGCGGAGCAGCTTTTGATGTGAATGCTGCCTGTGCCGGATTTTCTTACGCGCTGAGTGTGGCTGATAAGTTTGTGCGCAGTGGTTCTAATAAATGTGCACTGGTTGTGGGTTCAGAGGCGATGACTCGCCTGATGGATTGGAGCGACCGGACGACTTGTGTGTTGTTTGGTGATGGTGCTGGTGCAGTCGTGCTGGAAGCCAGCGAAGAGCCGGGTATTTTATCAACACATATTCATGCTGATGGCCAATATGAAGACTTGTTATATGTTTCTGGTGGTGTATCACGGCCTGCGGCAATGATGGAGGCTGAAGGTGCCTTTCTGAAAATGAAAGGTAATGACGTCTTCCGGACGGCGGTTAGGACATTGGGGCGCATTGTTGATGAAACGCTGGAAGCGAATCAGATGACTAAAGCTGATGTTGATTGGCTGGTGCCCCACCAGGCTAATATCCGTATTATTCAGGCGACGGCAAAAAAACTCAGTATGTCGATGGATAATGTGGTGGTGACTGTTGCTGAGCATGGCAATACTTCTTCTGCATCTATTCCGCTAGCGCTGGATGTGGCGGTGCGGGATGGCCGTATTAAGCGAGGTGACACGATCTTACTAGAAGCCTTTGGGGGCGGGTTTACCTGGGGTTCTGCGCTGGTGCGTTTCTAGGATTAATTCATGGCTACCGAAATCGAGCATAAATTTCTGATTGTTAATGATGACTGGCGTGAGCAGATCATTCGTTCTGTTGAGTATCGTCAGGGTTATCTGAGCAATAATAAGCATGCCTCTGTGAGAATTCGCGTAGCAGGTGATATAGCCAATATCAATGTCAAAGGCATGACCGTTGGTGTGCAGCGCCCTGAGTATGAATATCCGGTTCCTTTAGCTGATGCCAATGAAATGTTGGATCAATTATGTATGCGCCCGATGATTGAGAAAATCCGTCACTTCGTTGAATATGGCGGAAAAATTTGGGAAATAGATGAATTCAGCGGTGATAATGCCGGATTGATTGTTGCTGAGATCGAACTGGAAGCAGTTGATGAGGCATTTGATGTTCCTGGTTGGGCCGGTGCCGATGTTTCAGGGGTGGAGCGTTATTATAATGTAGCCTTAGTGCAGTATCCATATGTCCAGTGGACGGCTGAAGAGCGCTGTTCAGGTTAATTATTGTAAATTTTCTATCGCTTCGCATCATTGGATAGACACTTTGATGAGCAGGCGTTAAAATGCCTCCCCACGAATTCCACGGGATGAGCGATCGCTCATCCCGTTATTGTATGTAGAACTTGGAGGTTCCATTGAGTAAGCAGGCTCTGCTAGTGTTGGAAGATGGCAGTATCTTCCGGGGGCGTTCCATAGGTTGTGATGGTCAGACTGTTGGTGAGGTAGTATTTAATACCGCACTGACCGGGTATCAGGAAATCCTGACCGACCCCTCATATGCCAGGCAAGTTGTGACGTTGACTTATCCGCATATCGGTAATACCGGTGTGAATGAAGAGGATATGGAATCGACACAAGTGCATGCTGCCGGACTAATTGTCCGCGATGTGCCGTCTTTATACAGTAACTGGCGTGGTGAAGAATCACTGCCGGATTATCTGTCCCGTAATAATGTGGTAGCAATAGCTGATATTGATACCCGTCGTCTGACCCGCATTCTGCGTGAAAAAGGTGCCCAACGTGGTTGCATAGTCGCCGGTGATGAGTTGGATGATCAACTGGCATTAACTGCTGCACAGGCATTCCCTGGTTTGCAGGGTATGGATCTGGCTAAAGAAGTGACTACTGCCAAGCCTTATACTTGGACACAGGGGAGCTGGAATCTTGACCCTGATGATCCGCGTGCTTCTACTGCAGAAAGCAGTGAATTCCGCGTAGTGGCTTATGATTTTGGCGTGAAGCGAAATATTCTACGCATGCTGGTTGATCGTGGCTGTCATGTGACTGTGGTTCCGGCACAGACTCCGGCAGCTGAAGTGCTGGGGATGAATCCGGATGGTGTTTTCTTATCCAATGGCCCCGGTGACCCTGAGCCTTGTGATTATGCGATCGAAGCGATTCAGCAAATACTGGAAAAGCAGGTGCCTACTTTTGGTATTTGTTTGGGGCATCAGTTGTTAGGACTGGCCAGTGGCGCGACTACGATGAAGATGAAATTTGGTCATCATGGTGCGAACCATCCGGTACAGGATCTTGCTACTTCAACGGTCATGATTAGTAGCCAGAATCATGGTTTTGCAGTAGATGAAGCAACACTACCTGATACGCTGAAAGCAACACACCGTTCACTATTTGATAATACTTTACAAGGTATTGAACGTACGGATTGCCCGGCCTTCAGTTTCCAGGGGCATCCGGAAGCTAGCCCCGGCCCCCATGATGTGGCTCCTGTGTTCGACCACTTCATTGAAATTATGCAGAAAAACCGATAAATAAAGACGAGTTGTATCAGATGCTACTAAGGGATAGTCAGGCGTGTATTGTCTGAAAACCAAGTATGCCTGAGTGAAACGTGTTTACGCCGGTTGTAAGCCAATACACGCCTGACTATCCCGTTTATATTTAGAAACGGAATAGCCAAACCCAAGCGAAAGAGTAGAAGCAATGCCAAAACGTAGTGACATAAAAAGTATTCTGATTATTGGTGCTGGCCCGATTGTTATCGGACAAGCCTGTGAGTTTGATTATTCTGGTGCACAAGCCTGTAAGGCACTGCGCGAAGAAGGCTATCGTGTCATTCTGGTGAACTCGAATCCAGCCACTATTATGACCGATCCGGAAATGGCCGATGCGATCTACATTGAGCCTATCCGCTGGGAAACCGTCGCCAAAATTATCGAAAAAGAACGTCCTGATGCACTGCTGCCCACTATGGGTGGCCAGACGGCATTGAACTGTGCATTGGATCTGGCACGTGAAAACGTGCTGGAAGAATTCGGTGTCGAAATGATCGGTGCGAGCAAAGAAGCTATTGATATGGCGGAAGATCGTGAAAAATTCCGTACTGCGATGACGGAAATTGGTCTGGGTTCAGCACGCTCCTTTATTGCTCATAGCATGGAAGATGGCTGGGCAGCTCAAAAAGAACTGGGTTATCCAGTTATTATCCGTCCGTCATTCACTATGGGTGGAGCCGGTGGTGGTATTGCTTACAACAAGCAGGAATTTGAAACCATTGTTGCCCGTGGTCTGGATATGTCGCCAACCACAGAAGTGTTGTTGGAAGAGTCGCTGCTGGGTTGGAAAGAATATGAAATGGAAGTGGTGCGTGATCATAAAGATAACTGCATCATTATCTGCTCAATTGAAAACTTTGACCCGATGGGTGTGCATACCGGCGACTCTATTACGGTAGCTCCGGCGCAAACACTCACCGATAAAGAATACCAACTGCTGCGTAATGCTTCATTGGCTGTATTGCGCAAAATTGGTGTGGATACCGGTGGTTCTAACGTACAGTTCTCAATTAATCCTGAGAATGGGCGTATTATCGTCATCGAAATGAATCCACGGGTTTCACGCTCTTCAGCGCTGGCCTCCAAAGCAACCGGTTTCCCGATTGCCAAAGTGGCAGCTAAACTGGCGGTGGGTTTCACGCTGGATGAGTTGCGCAACGAAATTACCGGTGGCGCAACACCGGCTTCATTTGAGCCTAGCATTGATTACGTAGTAACTAAAATTCCACGTTTCACTTTTGAAAAATTCCCTAAGGCGGATGCGCGTCTGACTACACAAATGAAGTCGGTGGGCGAAGTGATGGCCATTGGTCGTACTTTTCAGGAGTCGCTGCAAAAAGCATTGCGCGGGCTGGAAACCGACATTGATGGTCTGGATGAACGTCTTGATCAGACGGCCGAGGATGCCAAGGATATATTGCGTCGTGAGCTGACTGTGCCGAAAGCTGAACGTATTTTATACGTAGCCGATGCTTTTCGTTTTGGCATGAGCATGGAAGAAATTCACGGACTTTGCAGTATTGATCCTTGGTTTTTGGTGCAGATGCAGGAGTTGATCGATCTGGAAACCGGCCTGAAAAACCGCTTGTTGAATGAGATTGATGCTGATGAAATGTTCATGCTCAAGCGTAAGGGTTTCTCTGACCGGCGCTTAGCCAAATTGCTGGCTCAGGAAGAGCGTGTGGTACGCAATGCACGAAAAAAACTGGGTATCAAACCGGTTTATAAACGGGTTGATACCTGTGCGGCTGAATTTGCGACTGACACGGCTTATATGTATTCAACCTACGAGGAAGAATGCGAATCAGAGCCGACAGACAATAAAAAAATCATGGTACTGGGCGGTGGCCCAAACCGGATTGGTCAGGGCATCGAATTTGACTATTGCTGTGTGCATGCGGCTTTATCACTGCGTGAAGATGGTTATGAAACCATTATGGTTAACTGTAACCCCGAAACAGTGTCGACGGATTATGATACCTCAGACCGTTTGTACTTCGAGCCGCTGACGCTGGAAGACGTAATGGAAATCGTTGATCTGGAAAAGCCTCACGGTGTGATTGTGCAGTACGGCGGACAAACGCCGCTGAAACTGGCACGCGATCTGGAAGCTTTGGGAGCACCTATTATTGGTACTTCTCCGGATTCCATTGATTTGGCGGAGGATCGTGAGCGTTTCCAGCAGTTGATCGAAAAATTAGGCCTGAAGCAGCCGCCTAATCGTACGGCCAGTAGTATGGATGAGGCGGTGAGACTGGCGGAAGAGGTGGGTTATCCATTAGTGGTACGTCCGTCTTATGTACTCGGTGGTCGCGGCATGGAAATCGTGTATAACGAAAAAGAGTTACGTCGTTATATGACTACGGCGGTTTCGGTTTCAAACGACTCTCCGGTACTGCTGGATCGTTTCCTTGATGATGCGATTGAAGTGGATGTTGATGCGATTTGCGATGGTAAAGATGTGTTGATTGGCGGTATTATGCAGCATATTGAGCAGGCAGGTATCCACTCCGGTGATTCAGCGTGTTCATTGCCACCTTACTCATTAAGTGAGGAAATCCAGGATGTGTTACGCAAACAGTCTGCTGATATGGCACGGGCATTAGGGGTTATTGGCCTGATGAATACGCAGTTTGCGATTAAGGGCGATGATGTTTATGTGTTGGAAGTGAATCCACGTGCATCACGTACGGTACCTTATGTTTCCAAGGCTATTGGCCGCCCGTTAGCTAAAATTGCGGCCAGATGTATGGCGGGTCAGACTTTGGTTGAACAGGGTGCGACTGAAGAAGTTATTCCGGAATATTTTTCAGTGAAAGAAGCGGTTTTCCCGTTTATTAAATTCCCGGAAGTTGACCCTATTTTGAGTCCTGAGATGAAATCAACGGGCGAAGTCATGGGTGTGGGTAAGACATTTGCGGAAGCATTTGGCAAATCGCAGCGGGCAGCGGGTGAAATCTATCCGGAACGAGGTGTGGCTTTTGTTAGTGTGCGTGAGGCAGATCGTCGTCATTTGAAAGAATTAGGTGGCATGCTGGCTGATCTGGGCTTTAGCATTATTGCTACTCGTGGCACGGCACGTGAGCTGGAAGGTGTCGGAATCAGCTGCAATGTTGTAAACAAAATGCGTGAAGGGCGTCCCAATATCGTTGATATGATTATGAACGATGAGATTGCTATGATTATAAATACAACCGAAGGTGAGCAGTCGACTTTGGATTCATTTGAAATCCGTCGCGAAGCCTTGCAACATAAAGTGACTTATAGCACCACGATTGAGGGTGCGAAGGCGCATTGTATGGCAATGGCTCACACTGAAGAAGAACAAGTATACCGTTTGCAGGATCTGCACAGCGGTAATATTTAATAAGGAATAATATTATGAACAGACCACCGGTGACGGCGGCGGGTGCTGAGGAGCTTAATAAAGAGCTGGAGCGCCTGAAAAAAGAAGAGCGTCCAAAAATTGTGCAGTCTATTGCTGAGGCACGTGAGCACGGTGATTTGAAAGAAAATGCCGAGTACCATGCAGCGCGTGAGCAACAGGGCTTTTGCGAAGGCCGCATTCAGGAACTGGAAGGTGTATTGTCTAATGCACAGGTGATCGATGTGGCTGCAGTCGGTGCTGCTAATGCGGGCAAAGTAGTATTTGGTGCGTGGGTTGAGCTGGAAGAAGTTGAATCCGGCGAAACCATTGAGTACCAGATTGTTGGTGATATTGAATCCGACATTAAAAAAAGCAGGATTGCAGTATCTTCTCCGGTGGCCAGAGCATTAATTGGCAAAGAAGAAGGCGATATTGCGACTGTACAGGCTCCGGGTGGCATCCGTGAGTATGAAATTGTCGAAGTGCGTTACGCCTGATTATCGGTGAGCATTCCTACTACGTATATTGACCTGCTGCCCAGCGCAGAGGTAGACGCCGGTGAAGTGTTTTGTGGTTCACTGGATTGTCCTGTTAGTACTGAGGGCATGAAAGGCCTGAAAAAAGCGGTGCGGCGTAAGAGTGATTGGAACGTGGTGGTTTCATCACCGAAATTACGTTGTTCGCAGTTTGCTAAATGGGTGGCGGAAAAACATGAGCTCGAACTGAAAGAATGGAAGGATTTCAGGGAGATGGATTTTGGCTCGTGGGAGGGTGATTTTCCCCATGTGGTCATGCAGAAAAACCCGCAAAAACTGGCGCAGTGGTGGAGTGATCCGGCTGAATTGCGCCCACCTAGTGGAGAGCCTTTTCCGGCATTTAAAAAACGCGTGCTGAAGGGCTGGGGGCAGCTGATTAGAAAACATAAAGGCCAGCAGATATTATTGGTAACGCACCCCGGTGTGTTGCGTATTTTATTGTCCGATGTGTTAGGTATTCCAAGTGATCGCTTTTTTTCACTCAATGTTGAGCACGGCACTTTATCCCGTATCCGGATTGTGCATGATGAAGGTGGAGCCTGGGCCAGCTTGATGACACATGGCTGCTGAAGGTTGTTAAAGCTGCCAGCTCTATTACAAGGTGAGTATTGGAGAGTCGTTTGTTGAGGTGCTAACATCAATCATTCTTAAACAGTGGTTGATGATCAGAATATGTCGGACGAAAATTTCTCTACAGAAAGGCGGGTTTTAATGGCTATGCGCAAAACATTGGCCAAAGTGGTGCGGGATCTGACACCTTCTGATTCAGCAGTGCGTTATCCCTTGAGTGATGACACGGTGGAGGATATTAAAATGTGTTTTGATTTGATTTCCACTCGTGAGCGCGAGTTGGCAAAACAGGCGGGTATTGATAATAAAGATAAGCCGCATTTTATTGATGAACCCAGAGCCAGCAATGTGGTTTCTATTCAGGGTTTAAAATCTGTCAACAAGGATGATGCATGAGCGAGTTTACTCATGAGCAAATGACTGCATTAACACAGGCGGTGGTGACTCACATGGATGAGTGGAAAATATCAGCTGAAGAAATGCTGAGTGTACTGGGCCTGTCTGATGAAGCCAAAACCCGCCATTTGAATGCATACCGCCAGGGTAGTAAGTCGTTACCGCAAGAAAGCGATGTGTTGAAGCGTATCGATCATATTGTGGGTATTTCTGATGCGTTGCGCACCACTTTTCCGTTTAGTAGTCAGATGCGTGTTATGTGGTTACAGAAGCCGCACCGCCGTTTCAGTAAACGCACGCCTCTTGGTGTAATACTGGATGAGGGTGTTAATGGCTTACAGAAAGTCAGAATTGAAGTTGATTGCACTTACGGTTATGCCATTAATGATGCGATGCATGCCGCTGCTGAGGCGAAACGGAATCAATCAGTCTGAATAAAATCATCTTTCATGTGTGTGCGGTATTTTCTGATATTGGTGTGTTTATCCCACAGGCGGATAGTTATATCTTGCACCTTAGCGAAATCAGGGTTGCCGAGCAGGTACTCATAGATATTTGTACTATCCAGCATGTTGGACAACAATGATTTTTTTTCAGGTTGCTGGGTTTCAGTCTGAGTTTGTAACCGGGACTTAAGCATCATATTCTCTTCTGAATAAGCTTTTTGACTGATAGGCCCAGCCAGTAGTCCGACGATTACTATAGTTCTGACTAGCATTTGTTGTACCACATCAACTTTCTCCTAGTCTTGTGTGGGTCATTATGTATGAGGTAACTGTAGTGAAATATATGAATTTTTGCCTGACTATACATTATACACCGTTTGTTCCTACTGTAACTTACATGTGACACATGGGCGATTATTTAATTCCTGAAAAAAATACTCAATGCGAGCAGGTAATCAAAAAAAGCCGCTTCATTGCATTTATCGGTCATGCACCTGACTCCCAGGCAGCATACGCATTCATCGATTCGGTTCGTTCAAATTATCCGGATGCACGGCATGTTTGCTGGGCTTTTCTGGCGGGAGAGCCAAATAACACGACGAGTGTCAGTTGTAGTGATGATGGCGAGCCGGGAGGTACGGCAGGTAAGCCGATGCTGAATGTTTTACAGCACAGTGATGTGGGTGAGATCGTGGCGGTGGTGGTGCGCTACTTTGGTGGAATTAAGCTGGGAACCGGCGGCTTGGCACGTGCGTATTCAGGGTCAGTCAGTGAAGCGCTGAAAAGCACACCGACCTGCATGCAAATCGACTATAAGCCGATTAATTTAAGCCTGTCTTATGCGTTGGAAGATGCGGTTCGTCATTTATTAGGGCAGTTCAGCGTAGAGATCACTGATACTTCCTATGCTGAAGCACTGACGGTTTATTGCCAGTGCCCGAGGGATCAATGGTCAGCGTTGCAGCAACGTCTGGCGGATGTTGGTCGGGGGCAAATTATAATCAGTGAACCACAGTATGAAGTGTAATATGGCGTTCAAAATAAACAGAAAATTTGCCATAATTCCAAACAGTAATACGGGGCCATTTTTTCTTGACCTTGCCTACTGATTTGCGGGCTGAATGTGGCTTACCATAGTGGCGGCGCACCTGTTTCATGGTCATGCCACGTTTCGGGTAGCCAGTTTTGGTTGCGGCAGCGGTTTTTGTCTGTTTTACCGGCTGAACTTTGACAGTGGCAGCTGTGTCTGAGTGGACTGATTTGTCTGCTGCATTCGCTGTGTTTGCATATAAAGGGATACACAATAGTAATGATAATAAGTATTTTGGGGTTTGTGTGATGAGCATTGGGGGCACCTGTATTACTAAAATAATTAAAGCCAAGTTATTAAAGCTGAGTTTTTATTCTTCTACCGGTACAATCGCCAACCATGTTTAGACCACTAGAATTATTTATCGGGCAGCGTTATACGCATTCCCGGCGACGTAACCGGT
>CALHAO010000105.1 GCA_937931765.1 uncultured Thiotrichaceae bacterium | reverse complement strand
ACTGGTGGATATGGCAAAGGTTGAAGTGGGAATGACTGTTCCGGTTTAGCCGGATAATGAGTGGCAGGAGCCGTATACGTGATCCGTACGTGCGGTTCTGTGAGAGGGATGAGGCGGTAACGCCTCACCCTACTCGATGTTTGGGGAGTTAAGTTTTTCAACGATTGCTATTTTTATGCTGCTTGCTGTGTATCTGTTGCATTGGCAGCAGAATCCATGATCAGAGTAGAAGGTGTAGCCATTGGGCGTTGGAAGCGTAGAACCTGAGCTGATGGTGTGCTGCTCTGTTTTGGTTGGTCTACTACTGCGTCACGCCACGGGTATGCTTTAATGCCACGCTCTAACTGGTAACGTGAAACACCGATGTCTTCCAGCTGTTTATTGCTCATTTCCATTAAAGCCCGCATGATTTGGGTCTTCTGGTGAGTGTCGATAATTTTCTGAGTAGTGGACACGATTGCTTTTAATATGCTCATTTTTATTCTCTTTTGCACCACTTGGTGCAGGTAATTAATTAGTATGGGGGCATATTAGGTTTATCTTTTACGTGCGACAAGCGACTTAAAATCACTGTTCTGGTTAGGAAAGGTAACCAGAACTACTCTTGTTAGGAAAGGTCGCTGGTAAGGAAGTCGTGTGCTCTGGAGCGGTATTCACGGCGAAACAACACTAGCACTACCCATATGGTGGCCAGCATGAACACCCAAGCATGGATATACCAGCTCAGCGCCGCCAGTGCAAAATAGTAACCACGGATGCCATCCTGATAATGTTTTGCGCCAAGGTTGCCCAGACGTGCCATGCGTAGTGCATTAGTGCGGGCTTCTTTTGTGTCGCAATGCTCCGGCTCAGGAGTAGCGGCCATAACAACGGCACTGATAGTGTGTTGCTTGATCGACCAGCCGAATTTAAAGAAGGCATAAATAAAGATAACTACCAGTGTTCCGGCTTTCAGTACCCAGCTGGCATGGGTCATGGTTTGTAGAAAGGGCATGCTTTCAAAGACCATAATGCCTTGTTTTGCCGCGCCTAACATGGCGAACAGGCCCGCTAATATAAGAATGGTGGTGGAAGCGAAAAAAGTGACATTGCTGATCATGGCGTTAATGGCTTGAATATCCACCATGCGGTTCTCACGCTTCAGCATCGCCATTGCCCAGCGTTCCCGCCATTTTTCTACATCTTTTGACAGGCCTGGTTTCTTGTGTTCAACGCCGGAATACACAAACCAGCAGCCGATAAACCAGAGTAGGGCGATAATATCGAGAAATTCAATGTTGATATGTTGCATGGGTGTTGGTTATTCTGCTGTTAAATAATTTATGGAAAACTATAAAGGATAACCATGAGCCTGCCTGATCTAGCTGTTATTGTCGATGCAATCCGTACGATTGCACATGAAGAAATTATGCCGCGTTTTGAAAAAATAGGATTTTCTATTAAGGAAGACGGCAGTTTATTGACCGAGGCTGACATTGTGACGAATCAGCGTATACAAAGTTATCTGAAGCAACACTGGCCGGAGATTGATTTTCTGAGTGAGGAAATGGAACCGGAGGAACAGGAGGCTTTGTTGCGGGATGCTGATTTGCTGTGGTGTCTTGATCCGGTGGATGGCACCAGTAACTTTGCGGCGGGTGTACCGTTATTTGCTGTTTCGCTGGCTTTGTTTAGCAAGGGTGAAGTAGTGTTGGCGATGACTTATGATCCGGTGCGCGATGAGGCGTTTACCGCGCAAAAGGGGCAGGGTGCATGGTTAAATGACAAGCCACTTAAATGTCAGCCCAGTGTTTTTCCACTGGATAAAACGATTGCGCTGGTTGATTTTAAGCGCCTACCTTCTGAGTTAAGGCAATTGTTAGTAGACCAACCGCCATTTGGCTCGCAGCGCAATTTAGGTACAGCTGCGCTGGAATGGGCATGGATGGCGGCTGGCCGTGGGCATTTGTATTTACACGGTGGCATGAAGCTGTGGGATCTGGCGGCGGGTACCTTATTATTATCTGAGGCGGGAGGCTATGCTTGCACACTGGATGGGGAATCTGTGTTCCGGCTTGGGATGGCCAAACGTTCGGTAGTGATTTCATCGGATCAACGACTGTTTAATGAATGGCGGGAATTTCTGAAAATCCCCGCCACTGATACTGTTTAAGCGACAGCGAATGCTTGTTCCAGGTCGGCAATAATATCGTCGACGTGCTCAATACCAACACTGATACGAATAGTCTCAGGGCGGACACCAGCCCTGAGCTGCTCTTCTTCATTCAGCTGGCGGTGAGTGGTGGAGGCCGGGTGGCAGGCCAGTGACTTGGTGTCACCAATGTTCACCAGACGTTTGATCATGCCGAGTTGATCATAGAATTTAACGCCTGCTTCAAAGCCACCCTTAATACCAAAAGTCATCAGCGAGGCTGGTTTACCGTCAAAGTATTTTTTCGCCAATTCATGGAACGGGTCACTTTCTAGTCCACCGTAGCTCACCCACTCCACTTTGTCATGGTTTTGCAGGTAGTTGGCAATGGCCAGCGCATTCTCACAATGGCGTTCCATGCGCAGGCTGAGAGTCTCCATGCCCTGAGCAATCAGGAAGGCATTGAAGGGTGACAAGGCCGCACCGGTATTACGTAGTGGCACAGTGCGCGCTCGTCCGATATAAGCTGCCGGGCCGAAGGCTTCAGTATAAATCACACCATGATAAGCCGGTTCCGGCGAGTTCAGAGTGGTGTAGCGTTCCTTGTGTTCCGCCCAAGGGAATGTACCGGAATCGACAATCATGCCGCCGATAGAATTACCATGACCGGCGATGTATTTTGTCAGTGCATGAACCACGATGTCAGCACCGAACTCGATAGGACGACACAATGCAGGACTGGCGACGGTATTATCCACAATCACCACCACACCATGTCTGTGCGCGGCTTCAGCAACAGCTTCGATGTCGATAATATTGCCCGCCGGATTACCGATGGTTTCGCAGTAAACGGCCTTGGTTTTATCATCAATCAGTTTTTCAATGTCGGCTGCCTGATCAGATTCTGCAAAGCGTACTTCGATTCCCAAACTCGGTAGCATGTGTGCCAGCAAGGTATAAGTTCCGCCGTATAACTGCGGTGTGGTAATGATGTTATCGCCTGCTTCCGCGATGGTCAGAATGGCATAGTTAATCGCTGCCATACCGGAACCAACGGCCAGGCCCGCTATACCACCTTCCAGTGCGGCTACGCGTTTTTCCAATACATCATTAGTTGGATTCATAATGCGGGTATAGATATTGCCGGGTACAGCGAGATCGAACAGGTCGGCACCGTGTTGAGCATTATCGAACTCATAGGCTACGGTTTGATAAATGGGTAAAGCGACAGATTTTGTAGTCGGGTCGGTTTCATAACCGGCGTGGATGGCGATGGTTTCTTTTTTCATGCTATGCGTCCTCAGTAAATAGGTGGGAGAGGTATAGCATAAAATTTGATTTTGGAAAAACTGCAAGTAACGGTTTATAAGGCTGGTCGTGGCATTTCCGGATGTTAAAATTGATAATTTACCCAACCAGGCAACACAGCATCAGCCTGCTTCATCGCCTCATGAACCCGCTTATAATCCGGCATATGCTGTTCAACCAACGCCCAGAACCGTTTGGAATGATTCATTTCCTGTGTATGACATAGCTCATGAATCATGGTGTAACGCGCCCACTCCTCAGGCATCAGCAGTAACTTATAATTGAGATTAATGTTGCCGCGTGTGGAACAGCTACCCCAGCGACTTTTTTGTGCTTTGACTCGGTAACTATTGAATGTGAAGCCGGTATCCTCAGCTGCTTTGTGCAGCAATACCCCCAAATGAGGTTTGGCGTAACCCTGTGTCCATTTTTGCAGAACATGAATGCAAAACCCGGCATTGTCTACCGCCCCCTGCAATGTCAGCAGTCCATTATCCTCGTAATCAGAGCTAATTTGCGGGCTACGGGTGGGGATATACTTAACCCGAATCACTTCATTGATGGCTGGCAGTTCTATAGTATCAGGCCGCTCAAGCGGTTTGTCTGGTGCGCGGTGTTTCTGTTTTTCAGCGGTTTTGGCCAGTGTTTTGCTAATCCAGTCCACTTTACCGTTTACCCAATCAGCTAGTCGGTGTTCACACACGCCACGCGGTTGGGTAACGACTAAACCTTTGTCAGGCGAGTATTCCATGCGGATGTATTTGGCGCGATTGGACTGGCGAATTTGATAATTCAAGGTGCTGCCATCGGGCAG
>CALHAO010000104.1 GCA_937931765.1 uncultured Thiotrichaceae bacterium | reverse complement strand
TACCCCGCTATTCTTTTGAATGGCGGGATCGTTTTAGTGCTGTTTGCCGTTAGTTACTAAGCAGTTTCTGCAGGATAACCGGAGCTGCTATATTTACCACATTAGAAGTAATATTTTCCCAGAACTTGCCACCAAATGACTCTGGCTTAGACGCCGCAGTCTTGGCATGTGCATGTACATTTTGTGGAGCCACCACTGCACTGCTTCTTCCCATCAATTGTGCGGGTGGGCTTTCAGCCCCTGCTGACCCTTCCACTCCACGAATACCTTCCGGGCCTACTACACCCGGATGTTCTATGCCGGAAGTAGAGCTGGATGCTACATGCGTGTGTGCATGAGTACCATGTGCAACAGTGGGACCAATAGATACCGTGCAACCCTGAGCGGTTAGCATGCCAATGGTGATAATAAATAGTATTTTTTTCATTCCGAATTTCTCCTGAGTTGGTCATTCAATAGCCAGGTCAAATGTTACACAACTTAATTAGCTTTATTGTGCCAAATATTGGAATATCTCAGATTAAATAATTAATGACATTATGCATTAAGCTTCCGTTCATAAACCTAATTAATGCAGATCTGCATTAATGTTACG
Source organism: uncultured Thiotrichaceae bacterium (assembly GCA_937931765.1). Taxonomy (GTDB): domain Bacteria; phylum Pseudomonadota; class Gammaproteobacteria; order Thiotrichales; family Thiotrichaceae; genus Thiolinea. The sequence goes on along the minus strand of CALHAO010000104.1, from coordinate 12,390 downwards.
TTCAGAAAATAGTTCAATACAGATTTGTATTAATCTATAAAACAACAACTCTAACCCCTTGTTGTAATTGGACAACAAAGAATTTTCCAGACTCAACTGAATATACGTATTTGCATTTGATGAAAAATGTGGCAGACTCTGAGCAAGACTATAAACAAATGCAATCGCCCATCGTTATAACTTTGGTTGCATTTACAAAGGGCAAACATCGAACAAAGCAACAATAAATCCGCAAGGGGCTGGCAGTATGGGAACAATTCCTCAGAATAAAGAAATGCTCAAGAAGCTTAGAATAAGCAAAAAAATGAATCAGATCAACATGGCAGAGGCGCTCACCGATATTTTTAAGGTGCGCACAGGAATTCGCCATTATATCCAGCAACCAGACATCAGTCGCCTCGAAAAAGGCACAGTCGCCATCGACGTGTTCAAACTGCTGGCTTACTCCTACCTGTTTGAAGCAGACATTATGACTCTGCTGCATGATGACTATAAGAGGCTGCTTAATCCGGCAGGGAGTAATATGCAACTGCAGGAATTCAGTGCAGATGCCGATGCGGAGCAACATCTGATTAAATTGGAAAAAAAACAACGCCTACTCGTATCACCTAATTTTCCATCCACTTTCTTTAAACTAAAAAAAGACAGTGTTCGCCACCAGCAACTAGGCGCACCCTCTTACGAAGCCAATGAACTGTATACTTTTGATTCATTCATCAGCTTCCTTTTTTCGCCAGTAGGTAGCTACAGTATTGCAGACAAGAAAAAAGTTATTGAAGACTATCTCAGCTATTTTCAGGGTAATAACTTTCGCCAGCTACATTTTTTTACCCGCTCCAAACTTCCTGAGCATTGCCAATTGACCTCGGTGGAATTACTACCGGAAAAACAGATGCTGCTTGTCCCCGGCCCGATCAGCCATTATGGCGGAGGCGATAGCTTTATTGAAATTCGTGATAAGCAAATTTACGAAAAAGTGACCCAATTCTATCGCGGTCTGCCAACCTTTGAGAACAGTATGCTTTATTTGCGCAGTGGGTTAGCAGCGTTAGATCGAATGCGTGATGGCAGCCCGGCCAGAGAGGCGATAAACGCTTTTGCTATAGAAATACTCACACAACGTGATCCGAACGCCCTCCAGGCTATCAAAAGCTTTACGCCAGAAATTCAGGATATGATCAATTCGGACAAGAAGGAGTAGTCCGTTAGCGAGGATGTTCAGTTGGCCACAACACGTTTTATATCGCAGGAAACTGAGTGGCCGGTGAAGTTTGCTTGCTTTGATAGGCGCTTGAACCGGGCTGATTTGTTGCTGGGGGTGGAAGTGCCGTTTTTGGGGGTGAAGGTGTCACCGCTGTATCTTCAATGATGTCGTGCAATAAAGCGCACTGTATCGCCAAGTTCCCATCAATATCTGCTGTTTGAGACAGCGCCCAGATCAACTCCATTGCGACGCTGCCGATGTGGTTAATGTATTCAATGCGCTGGCCTTCTTTGGCCCCCACCGTATGTTTGGCCGTGGTGTGCGATGGTTGCGAAGTCCCATGCCTTGATGTAGGTGTCTTGATTCCAGTTCATATTCATCTATTCCTTCTTTTGTACAACACACCCCAATGAGGCTACAATGTCGATTAATTACAATATTTAGGTCACATTATGCAAGTTTCAGTGCGTGAATTGAAGTCACACTTATCACATTACTTACAACAGGCTCATGCGGGCCAGCGTATTAATATCACTAGCCACCGTAAAATAATCGCTTGTTTGCAAGGATCTACTGACCAAAACTCATCGGGTCTCGATAAGCTATTAGCGGGGGGAACGGTCACCTGGTCAGGCAAAAAACCTAGAGGGAGTCAGGTCACCTTACCCAAGGGTGATAAGAGTATGTCCGAATTAGTATTGGAGATGCGCGGGTGATTTTGTATTGCGATACTTCTGCTCTGATTAAATTATATATCAATGAGCAGGACAGTTCTGTTGTTCATGATTTGCTGCAAAAGGTAGAAACTGTGGCCACCAGTCGTATTAGTTGGGCTGAAGCGCATGCGGCATTAGCGCGGCGGGCGCGTGAGGATGCTGGAGCTGAGGATCAGATAGAGGCGGCAAGGCAGGCATTACAGGATGATTGGACAGATTTTCTGGTGGCGGATGTTACGCAATCTGTTGTTGAAATAGCGGGTGAGTTTGCTGATACCTTTGCGTTGCGGGGATATGATAGTGTTCAGTTGGCTACAGCGCGTTTTATACAGCAGGAAACTGAGTTGCCGATGCAATTTGCTTGTTTTGATAAGCGATTGAATCGGGCTGCTTTGTTGTTGGGGATGGAAGTACCGTTTTTGGGGTGAAGAGGGCTGATTTTAATACCTGTTGAGTGGTCATGTCAGTACGACTCAACAAACAAAAAAACTCAATGCTATAATGCGCAGACTAACCAGATAATAGGAAGAAACATGTCAGCACAAGCATGGTCAGCAGATTCAATACCACTGGACGATATGAGTCTCAGTGATAAGCTCAGTTTGATAGAGGCAGTCTGGGATAGTCTTTCTCAAAAGGGTGAAGATTTTGAGTCGCCTGAGTGGCATGGGGAAGTTTTGCAGCAACGCATGGATAAGGTGACACGGGGTGATACAGAGTTTCGTTCACTGGAAAGTGTCAGGCAACGGCTGAAGCGCTCTATTTTTGCCGGTGAAACTTGCTTGCTTTGATGAGCACTTGAATCGGGCTGCTTTGTTGTTAGGGATGGAAGTGCCGTTTTTGAGTGGAACTTAACCCGCTAGTAAATACAAAAAATGGCACTTTCGCATTGGAAAATATAAATTATATCCCTCAAAAATTTCGGTTAAAATTTTTTCATCATGAAAATAATCACTAAATCTAAAAAAATGCGCCAGGCATTAAAAAAACTAAACCCTAACCGAATTGCAGTAGCTTACTTGGGTAAGAGCTGGCTTGAGTATATTGATACAAAACATTTAGAAGAGATTACTGTTTCACCTACATTAGGCTCTAATCCAGATGCAATTTTTGAAGCAGCGCAACAAATTGGGTGGAACAATGTCCATTTCCTTGATGAACTACATTCAAAGGTGTATCTCAGTCAGGAGAGCGCCTTAGTTGGTAGTGCCAATCTTTCCTTAAATGCGTTTGGTGATGCGCGGAAATTTGAAATTTTAATTAAGATTCATAAGACAGTTGCAATAAAAGAACTGCATCAAACCCTTGATGGTTACACTACTTTAGCAAAAGAGTATTATCCCAGCACAAAGAGTAAACTGGCCAAGCTTGATGAACTCCGAAAAATATCTGACAAATCTATTTGGGCAGGCTTAAATTCTAAGACATTACGAACAAAAACAGACATCACCTCGCTAAGCAAAGAACAACTAAAAAATTATAATATCCATATTATCTGGTATTCTGGTGGCGAGATTAACTTCAATATGGACACGCTTAGCAAGCAGTTAGGCCTGAAGGATGACACACATACTGAAAGCTATTTTAATGACTATTCCAATTTTCATGAAGACTATGGAATCAAGGAAGGAGACTGGATACTTTGGTGGAAAGCAAGAGAGGATGGCTACCCTAATAAGAGTTGCAATATGTACTGGGCACAAACTCACGCGGTAGTACCACAAGGTGTTATCACCGATCCACCTCGTACAAAATTAGTGGCTCAAATAGAGAGCTACAACCTTCCTCCTGAGCCTTTTGAGCTATCACCAGAAATTCAGATGCTCATAAAAGAACAGTTAAATAATGAAAAATATGACAAGCTTCGCAATCCTGACGATACGTCACTGACCCGTAAAAGATCCCTGACAGAAGCTTTTAATTTTTTATCAGACCTTCGCTCGCATTTAGAAAATATCACCGACTAGCTACCTCAACATAATATGTAGAATCTGATAGAAAGCCACCCTTACCTCATCAATTATCTAAGTGTGCTTCAATCGCATCAAACAACTCATCCACACCAAAATCATCCAAACGCTCATGTCGATCTTTCGTGTAATCACCCCGCCCCCGCTCAAACTGCTGAATAAACCGAATCAGCCCAACAGAGCCCAATTTCTTCTGAATACTCTGATAAGCAATCAATCGTATTTCCCGCTCGGTGGGATAACTATCAAAAACAGCACTCATATCATAAAACCTCTTCTACCCAAGGTAATAGGTTAACACTCATAAAAAAGCCCCGCTACGCGGGGCTTTTGTTACAACTAACCAACTATGAAACTTTAAGCCGCAGCTTTCTTAATCTCAGCCATCGGAATAATCACCTGATCCGCCGCATGCTGATAATCCGGCATCTGATCAAAGTTCAGATAACGATAGATCTCACTAGACATACTATCAATCTTAGTAGCGAACTCCATATACTCCTCAACCGTAGGCAACTTACCCATCACCGCACAAACAGATGACAATTCAGCAGAAGCCAGGAACACATCAGCCCCATCACCCAGACGATTCGGGAAATTACGCGTCGAAGTAGACACCGCAGTAGACCCCGGCGCAATACGTGCCTGATTACCCATACACAATGAACAACCCGGCATCTCTAAACGCGCACCCGCCTTACCGAAGATATTATAATAACCTTCATCAGACAACTGAGCCGCATCCATCTTCGTCGGTGGTGCAACCCACATCCGCGTAGGAATCATACCCTTAGTCGATTCCAGTAGCTTACCCGCCGCACGGAAATGACCAATATTCGTCATACAAGAACCCAGGAACACCTCATCAATCTTACGACCCGCAACGCTGGACAACAGCACAGCATCATCCGGATCATTCGGCGCACAAAGAATCGGCTCTTTAATCTCAGCCAAATCAATTTCGATGATTTCAGCATACTCAGCATCACCATCAGCACGCATCAGCGTCGGGTTAGCCAACCAATCCTGCATGCCCTGAATACGACGCTCAATGGTACGTACATCGCCATAACCTTCAGACAACATCCACTTCAGCATCACCACGTTAGAACGCAGGTACTCAGCCACAGATTCTTCAGACAAAGTAATCGTACAACCCGCCGCAGAACGCTCAGCTGATGCATCAGATAATTCAAATGCCTGCTCAGCGGTCAGTGTTTCCAGACCTTCAATTTCCAGTACACGGCCAGAGAATGCATTCTTCTTACCGGCTTTCTCAACCGTCAACAAGCCCTGCTGGATACCATAATAAGGGATAGCATGTACCAGATCACGTAACGTGATACCCGGCTGCATTTCACCTTTAAAACGTACCAGAATTGACTCAGGCATATCCAATGGCATAACACCGGTCGCCGCAGCAAATGCCACCAGACCAGAACCCGCCGGGAATGAAATACCAATCGGGAAACGTGTATGCGAATCACCACCGGTACCCACAGTATCAGGCAGCAGCATACGGTTCAGCCAGGAGTGAATAATGCCATCACCCGGACGCAGCGAAACGCCGCCACGGTTCATCATAAAATCAGGCAGATTGTGATGTGTATCAACATCAATCGGCTTAGGGTAAGCAGCGGTATGACAGAACGACTGCATAGTCAGGTCAGCCGAGAAGCCCAGGCAAGCCAGATCTTTCAGCTCGTCACGGGTCATCGGGCCGGTAGTATCCTGAGAGCCAACCGTAGTCATCTTAGGCTCACAGTACATACCCGGACGTACACCGTCCAGACCACAAGCTTTACCCACCATCTTCTGTGCCAGCGTGAAACCTTTACCGGTATCTTCAGGTACTTCAGGTACCTTGAACAGAGTCAATGTTTCCAGACCCAGACACTCACGCGCTCTGGCAGTCAGGCCACGACCAATGATCAACGGAATACGGCCACCGGCACGCACTTCATCCAGCAACACTTCAGTCTTCAGTTCAAACTCAGAAATCACTTCACCGGCTTCGTTCTTAACCACACCCTCATAAGGATATACGTCAATCACATCGCCCATAGCCATTTTAGAAACGTCCATTTCGATCGGCAACGCGCCCGCATCTTCCATCGTATTATAGAAAATAGGTGCGATTTTATTACCGAAACAGAAACCACCGGCACGCTTATTCGGTACATACGGAATATCATCACCGAAGAACCACAATACCGAGTTAGTCGCCGACTTACGTGAAGAACCCGTACCGACCACATCACCCACATAAACCACCGGATGACCTTTGGCTTTAATAGATTCAATCATTGCCACCGGGCCACGAACGCCCTGCTCTTCAGGCTCAATACCTTCACGCGCCATCTTCAACATCGCATTGGCATGCAACGGAATGTCAGGGCGTGACCAGGCATCCGGCGCTGGCGACAAATCATCGGTATTCGTCTCACCAGGTACTTTAAATACCGTCATGGTGATTTTGTCAGCTAACACAGGCTCATCCGTAAACCAATCAGCATTGGCCCATGATTCCATCACCTGCTTAGCGAATGCGTTACCTGCATCCATCTTGTCTTTCACGTCATAAAACGCATCAAACATTAACAGTGTCTTAGATAGACCTTTCACAGCCGTCGGCGCTAATGCATCGTCATCCAACGCTGCAATCATTGGCTGGATATTATACCCACCCAACATAGTACCCAGCAGCTCAACCGCTCTTTCAGCAGAAATCAGGCCACATGCTGCTTCACCAGAAGCAATCGCTGCCAGGAAACCAGCTTTAACATAAGCGGCTTCATCCACGCCCGCTGGTACACGATTAACCAACAGGTCTAATAAAAATTCTTCTTCACCCGCTGGCGGGTTCTTCAGTAATTCCGTCAAAGCAGCGGTCTGCTCAGCATTTAATGGCTGTGGCGGAATGCCTACAGCGGCGCGTTCTGCGACGTGTTTACGATATTCTTCTAACATAATAATAGCTCCCAAAGTAATATTGGAACCAACCTGAGCAGGCTAATGTTCTGCCACACTCAGGCCGGTTAGTGTTTTTAATCTAGCGCTTAACGCTTATCCAGCGGTACGTAGTCACGCTTCATCGCACCTGTGTATAACTGACGAGGACGGCCAATACGGTTTGCATCGTCACTCATCATTTCATTCCACTGCGAGATCCAACCAACGGTACGCGCCAGTGCGAACATCACGGTAAACATACTCACCGGAATACCCATACTCAGGAAAATAACGCCTGAATAGAAATCTACATTCGGATACAAGTTACGCTCTTTGAAATATTCATCTTCCAGCGCCACTTTTTCCAACTCACGGGCAATATCAAATAACTTCTGGTGCGGGTTATTGGGTGGCAGGCGATCCAGAATTTCATTAGCCAACTCACGGATAATCTTCGCACGCGGATCATAGTTCTTATAAACCCGGTGACCAAAGCCCATCAGGCGGAAATGGTCGTCTTTATCCTTAGCACGCTCAACCCAATGCTCCAGTGACTTGCCGGAATCTTTGATGCTGGTCAGCATATTGACAACAGCTTCATTCGCACCACCGTGCGCAGGCCCCCACAAGGACGCAATACCCGCCGCGACTGCTGCAAAAGGATTCGCTTCAGAACTACCGGCCAAACGCACGGTTGAAGTAGAAGCATTTTGCTCATGGTCAGCATGCAGAATGAAAATAACATCCAGTGCTTTTGCCATTAGCGGATCAACCACATATTCTTCAGTCGGCACCGCAAACATCAGGTGCAGAAAATCTTCTGAATATTTCAGGTTGTTACGTGGCTGATTAAACGGCAGCCCCATGTGGTAACGGTAGCTCCAGGCCGCAATTGTCGGCATTTTAGCAATCAGACGATGTGCTGAACGCATACGCTGTTCCGGGTCGTGAATATCCAGATCGTCATGATAGAAGGCGGATAACGCACCGACTACACCTACCATCGTGGCCATCGGATGCGCATCACGGCGGAAACCGCGATAGAAGTACTGCACCTGATCATGGAGCATGGTGTGATGCGTGATGATACTTGAAAAATCTTCCTGCTCTTCTTTAGTCGGTAGATCACCGTTTAACAGCAGATTACAGACCTCAAGAAACGTACTTTTTTCCGCTAACTGCTCAATCGGGTAACCCCGATACATCAACGTGCCTTCATCACCATCCAGATAGGTAATCGCGCTTGAACAACTAGCCGTAGCTAGATAACCCGGATCATAAGTAAAGAACCCCAGCTCTTTATGCAAACGGCGTATGTCGATAGTTTTTGGCCCCATTACTGGGTCTAAAACATCTAATTCAACCTGCTTACCGGTCAGATTATCGGTTAATGTAACGGTATGTTTAGTCATCAGGCACTCCATCGTGTCAATGCAAATCTATGAATAGCGGATGTCGCGATTTTATAATTGTTATACCCCTTCTTTATCAAGTTTCGGACAAAGAAGGGGTAAAAGGCCCAGCAATTTCAGCTTTACTTAGCAGCCAGTGCCGCAGTAACGCCTTGTCCCATTTCAGCAGGTGATTTCACAGTGATAACACCCGCCGCTTCAAGCGCTGCAAACTTCTCTTGTGCAGTACCTTTACCACCAGCGATAATGGCACCGGCATGGCCCATACGCTTACCTTTAGGCGCTGTAACACCCGCGATATAAGCAGCCACCGGCTTAGTCACATTACTCTTGATGAACTCTGCTGCTTCTTCCTCAGCCGTGCCACCAATTTCACCACACATCAGAATCGCTTCAGTCTGTGGGTCGTCCTGGAACATTTGCAGCGCATCAATAAAGTTAGTGCCCGGAATCGGATCACCACCAATACCAATACACGTACTCTGACCCCATTCACCCGTTTGCTTAACGGCTTCATAAGTCAATGTACCAGAACGCGAAACAATACCGATCCTGCCCGGTCTGTGAATAGAACCCGGCATAATACCGATCTTACATTCACCCGGTGTAATAACACCCGGACAGTTAGGGCCAACCAAACGCACACCCAAGCTATCAACAATCATTTTCGCTTCCAGCATATCCATCACAGGAATGCCTTCAGTGATACAAACGATTAGCTTAACGCCGGATTCTGCTGCTTCAATAATCGAATCTTTACAAAATGCTGCCGGTACATAGATAACAGTAGCATCAGCACCGGTCTCATCAACCGCATTACGCATGGTATTGAAAACAGGAATACCCAGATGTTCCTGACCACCCTTGCCCGGTGTAACACCACCGACCATTTGTGTACCGTACTCAATGGCTTGCTCAGTATGAAAACTACCCTGACCACCCGTAATACCCTGACACAGAACTTTAGTGTCCTTATTAATCAGTACGCTCATGCGGCACCTCCTACAGCTGCAATAATTTTCTTCGCGGCATCACCCAAATCAGTCGCTGCAATAACAGACAGATCAGACTCATTCAGCAAAGCAACACCTTTTTCAGCACTATTACCTTCCAGACGCACCACCACCGGCACAGAGATATTCACCTCTTCAACCGCCTGCATAATACCTTCAGCAATCAGGTCACAACGCACGATGCCACCAAAGATATTAACTAAAATACCTTTTACGCTCTCATCAGACAGGATAATTTTGAAAGCAGCCGTCACACGCTCAGCCGTAGCCCCGCCACCCACATCAAGGAAGTTAGCTGGCTCACCACCGGACAATTTGATGATATCCATCGTCGCCATCGCCAGACCTGCACCATTAACCATACAGCCAATATTGCCATCCAATGCGACGTAGTTCAGTTCCCACTCGTCAGCTTCATTTTCACGCGCATCTTCCTGAGACTTATCACGCATCTCAACCAGCGCAGGCTGGCGGTACAGCGCAGAACCATCAACGCCTACTTTGCCATCAAGACACAGCAGATCACCTTCTTTAGTCACCACCAGCGGATTGATTTCAACCAGCGCCAGATCTTTTTCAACAAACATTTTGCCAAAGCTCATCAGTAACTGCGTGAATTGCTTAATCTGTTTGCCTTCTAAGCCTAAACCAAACGCCAGTTCGCGGGCCTGATAAGGCATCACGCCGCAAATCGGGTTGATATTAGCTTTCAGAATTTTTTCAGGCGTCTCGTGAGCTACCTTCTCAATGTCCATACCACCTTCAGTGGAGGCCATGATAGTAATACGCTGGCTGGCACGGTCAACAACCGCCCCCAGGTACAACTCACGATCAATGTTACAGGTCTCTTCAACCAGAATAGAGTTGATTGGCTGACCTTTTTCATCAGTCTGGAAAGTCACCAGATTAGTACCCAGCAAAGAACCGGCAAATTCGCCTGCTTCTTTCGCTGAATCAAATAACTTAACACCACCCGCTTTACCGCGACCTCCGGCATGTACCTGCGCCTTAACAACAACTTTGTCAGTGCTCAGTGATTTGGCGGCGGCTTCAGCTTCAGCAGCAGTAGTTGCTACTTTGCTTACCGGTACCGGCATACCATATTGGCTGAAGACAGCCTTGGCCTGATACTCGTGTAAATTCATCCTGTTTTCCTTTTGTTGAGATACATCTCTAACTTACAAACAACTTATATACTTTAACGCCCCAAGCTAAACGGAGTAATTAACGTTTAGCTTTGTTGATGCCGTGTAACGCCCGGCCATCAACTGACAACATCGCTTCATGCATCGACTCAGACAAACTCGGGTGGGCAAAACACATCCGTGCCAGATCTTCAGAAGACGCTTCACATTCCATCGCAATCACTGCCTGACCCACCAGCTCGGAAGCCATTGGCCCAACAATATGCACACCCAGAATACGATCAGTCGCTTCATCCGCCAGCACCTTGATCAGGCCAGCTGCTTTATCCATCGCCTTAGCACGTCCGTTAGCTGCGAATGAGAAACTACCCGCACGGTATGCAACACCCGCTTCTTTCAGTTCAGCTTCAGTCTGACCAACCCAAGCAATCTCAGGGTCAGTATAAATAACCCATGGAATGGTATTGAAATCCATGTGCGGTTTCTGACCAGCGATTTGCTCAGCGACCATCACGCCTTCTTCGGAAGCCTTATGTGCCAACATCGGGCCACGCACACAGTCACCAATGGCATAAACACCCGGTAGATCTGTTGCACAATGATCATCAACTACGACACAACCACGGCCATCCAGTTCTAAACCCACGGCAGGATCAGCAATATCAGTCGTATTGGCTCTACGACCTACCGCCACAATCAGGCGATCAACCACAAGACTATCATCACCTTTTTTGTCGCTAAAACTAACCGTAACGCCTTCATCACCGGCTTCAACCGCAGAGACTTTGGAACCCAAACGAATATCCAGGCCTTGCTTCTTGAACTGCATTTTTGAGGCTTTAGCCACGTCAGCATCAGCTGCCGCCAGGAAAGTATCCATCGCTTCTAATACAACGACTTCAGACCCCATACGCCGCCAGACACTGCCCATTTCCAGACCGATAACACCGGCACCAATCACGCCTAAACGATCTGGCACAGATTCCCAGTCCAATGCACCTTCAGAGTCAACAATGCGCTCATCCAGCCATTTAGCAATCGGCAACTCAATCGAAGTAGAACCGGTAGCAATAATCACATGCTCAGCAGCGTGTGTGCTAACCGCACCGTCACGTGCTGTTACCTGAACCTGTTTATCGGCCAGTAACTTACCACGGCCCTGCAACCACTCAATGCCATTCGCCTGAAACAACTGGGCAATACCACCAGTAAGTTGAGAAACAATCTTGTCTTTACGCGCAATCATCTGCGGTATATCAACACTCAGACCTTCAACACTAATACCGTGATCAGCGTTGTGGTGCTGGATTTCTTCAACACGCTCAGAGCTTTCCAGCAGCGCTTTAGAAGGAATACAACCCACATTCAAACAGGTACCACCCAATGCAGGTTTGTCCTGTTTATTAATCCATTCTTCCACACAAGCTACTTTCATACCCAGCTGTGCGCAACGGATAGCGGCCACATAACCACCAGGGCCACCACCAATAACAATTACATCATACTTATCAGTCATGGCAGGCCTCACACATCCAGAACGATACGAACAGGATTTTCAACCAGCTCTTTAATCGTTTTAAGGAAAGTAACCGCACCTTTACCATCAACAATCCGGTGATCATAAGACAGCGCCAAATACATCATCGGACGAATAACAATCTCATCATTAACCACAACCGGACGCTTCTGGATGCTATGCATACCTAGGATTGCGCTTTGCGGTGGATTCAAAATTGGCGTTGACAGCAATGAACCGAACACACCACCATTAGTAATAGTAAATGTTCCACCCGTTAGGTCAGACATATCCAACTTACCGGCTTTGGCTTTTTGTGCGTAAGCCACAATCGTTGACTCAACATCAGCCAAACCCATGTTTTCAGTATTACGTAGAATCGGAACCACCAAACCACGCTCAGAAGATACTGCGATACCAATATCAGAGTAGTTGTGATAAACAATATCACTACCATCAATA
>CALHAO010000103.1 GCA_937931765.1 uncultured Thiotrichaceae bacterium | reverse complement strand
AGCGGCAGTTACATTCAGTAAGCCATCGGCATCAACCTGAAACGTTACTTGAATTCTCGCTGCACCGGCCACCATTGGCGGAATGCCACGTAAGCTGAATTTTGCCAAAGAGCGGCTTTGTTCAACTGTTTCACGTTCACCCTGTAAAACATGGATCGACATTGCTGTCTGGCCATCTTTGAAGGTAGTAAATTCTTGTGCGCGGGTAATTGGAATAGTGGTATTGCGTTGAATGACTTTTTCTACCAAGCCGCCCATAGTTTCAAGTCCAAGCGATAGCGGAATAACATCCAGCAGCAACATTTCCGCATCCGGTTTATTGCCTGCCAGAATATCTGCCTGAATGGCAGCACCAATAGCTACCACTCGGTCAGGATCAAGTTCTGTCAGCGGTGGTTGGCCAAAGAACTCACCAATCTGTTCGCGTACTGCACCGACTCGTGTGGAGCCGCCGACCATGACCACATCCTGTACTTCGTCTTTTTGTAAACCGGCATCACGCAAAGCACGGCGACAGGCCACCTGGGTTTTTTTAATCAGTGGAGCGATGAGTTCATTCATCTGCTCGCGGCTGAGTTTGCCGTGCCATTCACCGAGTGCAATGCTGGTGGTCTCACTTTCGGTCAGCATTTCTTTGGCTTCGCGTGCGGTTTCTTTAGCGGCCCGCAATACATTCGGGCTTTGGCTGTCACTCAGATTGGCCTGGGCCAATAACCATTCCGCAATCACTAAATCAAAATCATCACCACCCAGTGCAGAATCGCCACCAGTCGCTAAAACTTCAAATACACCCTTATTCAGGCGTAATATTGAAATATCAAACGTACCGCCACCCAAGTCGTAAACCGCGATAGTGCGTTCGTCCTGTTGTTCCTGTTCGGCTTGTTTATCTAAGCCATAAGCAATAGCTGCAGCGGTTGGTTCATTTAACAGGCGATAAACATTTAATCCGGCCAGTGTCGCAGCATCACGTGTAGCCTGACGTTGCGCATCATCAAAATAAGCCGGAACTGTAATCACCACGCCGGATAAGTCGCCACCCAGCGAATTTTCTGCACGTTGCTTTAACTCACGTAGAATCTCAGCGGATACTTCAATCGCGGTGATATCACCAGTCGCTGTTTTAATGCGTGGTACGGTGGAGTCGGAGTCAGAAAATTCATAAGGTAGTTGTCCACCCAGTGTTGCGAGATCTTCGATGCCACGGCCCATGAGGCGCTTAACTGATGCCAGTGTATTCATCGGATCACTGGTCGAATTGGCGCGTGCTGCTGTGCCGACAATAGCGTCTTGTCCCTGCTGGTAATAAACTACCGATGGCAGTAAATGCTCACCTTGTTCATTACTGAGTGTTTCAGCTTGTCCGCTGCGAACTGTGGCGACCAGTGAATTGGTGGTACCCAGGTCGATACCCACCGCCAAACGATGCTGATGAGGTGCGGTTGACATACCGGGTTCGGAAATTTGCAATAAAGCCATGAAAAACCTATGAGAAGCTTAGTTGATTGGGTAATTAGCAGGGGAGTCTAAACGGATTTACAGCTCGTCTTCAAGACGTTCTTCCCGTGCTGTGACATCTTCCAGTAAACGCTCATAAAAACGCATTTTCAGCATAATGTCTTTTGCCGTGGCATGATCGTCCGCTTGCCACGCAGCAGAAAAGCTATCTTCCAACTGTTTAGCATCCGCCCGAATTTGAGTGCCTACTTTGTCGAGTGCATCCAATGGCTCAATCGCAGACTCGGCATCTTCAATGGTTTCACGCATTTCAATCTGCGCCATCAGAAACATCGGGTCAGATGAAGTCTCGCGGTCATCATTGAATGCCACACCTGCCTGCTCCAACAAATACCGCGCACGTATACGCGAATGGCGTAAGCCATTATAAGCTTCATTTAGCAGGGAAGTGATCTGTACCGCCATGCGCCGCTCCTGATCGGAGCCATGAGCAAACCGATCAGGGTGGTACTTAGACTGCAACTCACGGAAACGTTGGGTTAACTGTTTTGAATCAATTTCAAACTGCCGGGGCAGGCCAAATAAATCAAACCAGTTCGGAGGCTGTCCGGAGGCAGCCTCCCAAGGTAGATCTTGCAACATACTTGTTTCCTGAGTCAGAGCTGATGCTAGACAGTAAAGCTCTCGCCACAACCGCAGCGAGCAGATTCATTAGGGTTGGTAAACTTAAAGCCTTCATTCAGGCCTTCTTTACCAAAGTCCAGTTGCGTCCCGTCGAGGTAGACCAGGCTTTTGGGATCAATGATAATTTTCAGATCATGATCCTCAAAGACTGTGTCCGTTTCCTCAAGCTCATCAGCGAACTCCATGGTGTAAGCCATGCCTGAACAGCCAGTTGTTTTAACACCGAGGCGTAACCCGATCCCCTTGCCACGATTGGCAAGGAAGTCAGCAACACGTTCAGCAGCAGTGTCAGTCAGGGTAATAGCCATAACTTAGCCCTGCTTGCCCTGATAGTCATCAATAGCAGCTTTAATCGCATCTTCAGCCAGTACTGAGCAATGGACTTTTACCGGTGGTAACTCCAGTTCTTCAGCGATGTCAGTGTTCTTAATGCCACGTGCTTCATCCAGTGTTTTGCCTTTAACCCACTCAGTCAGCAAGCTGGAAGAAGCAATAGCAGATCCACAGCCATAAGTTTTGAACTTGGCATCCTGAATCACGCCATCAGCACCTACCTGAATTTGCAGCTTCATGACATCACCACAAGCGGGTGCGCCTACCATGCCGGTACCTACCTGAGTATCTGCTTTGTCAAAACTACCCACGTTACGTGGATTCTCATAATGGTCGATTACTTTGTTGCTGTAAGCCATGTCTATTACCTCTCAATACATAATAAGTTTGTGTCAGCCACCATAGTGATGGCAACACCGTAAATTCTTGTCAGCTTGGGTCGCTTAATGAGCGGCCCATTCAATCTTGCTCATATCAACGCCATCTAAATGCATGTCCCATAACGGAGACAACATGCGCAGATGGTCGACTGCTTTGTGAATGCTGTCCAGCGCCTGATCAACTTCTTGAGTCGTGGTAAAACGGCCAAACGAGAAGCGCAATGAGCTATGTGATAGTTCATCACTGCGGCCTAGTGCACGCAGTACATAACTTGGCTCAAGGCTGGCGCTGGTACAGGCAGAACCGGACGAGATAGCCAGATCTTTCAGCGACATCATCAGGCTTTCACCCTCAACGAAGTTGAAACTGACATTCAGATTGCCTGAAACACGTTGATCTTTATCACCATTCAGATAAATTTCCTCAATGTCCTGCAAACCTTCCCACATGCGGTCACGTAGCATACGTGTCTTTTCGTTATCGGCTGCCATATCTTCCTTAGCGATACGGAATGCTTCACCCATGCCCACAATTTGATGGGTTGCTAATGTGCCGGAGCGCATACCACGCTCGTGCCCACCACCGTGAATCTGCGCTTCAATACGGGCGCGGGGCTTACGACGCACATACAGTGCACCCATGCCTTTCGGGCCATAAGTTTTGTGTGCAGAAAAACTCATTAAATCGACTTTCATGGTTTCCATGTCAATTTCGACTTTACCGGTGCTTTGTGCAGCATCCACATGGAACATGATTTTGCGTGCGCGACACATTTCGCCAATGGCAGCAATGTCCTGAATCACACCGATCTCGTTATTAACATGCATCACAGAAACAACTGTGGTGTCATCACGCATTGCTGCTTCCAGTTTGGCTAGATCCAGCAAGCCATTCTCTTCAGGATCAAGGTAAGTCACCTCGAAGCCTTCACGCTCTAGCTGGCGACAAGTATCCAGAACTGCTTTGTGCTCTGTTTTTACCGTAATGATGTGTTTGCCACGACGCTGGTTAAAGTGCGCTGCACCTTTAATAGCCAGGTTGTTTGACTCAGTGGCTCCACTGGTCCAGACGATTTCTTTTGGGTTGGCATTGATGAGTGCAGCCACGTGTCCGCGTGCTTCTTCGACGGCTTCTTCCGCTGCCCAGCCATAAGCATGGCTACGCGAAGCAGGATTACCAAAGACACCATCAGGCGTCAGAAACTGCATCATCTTTTCAGCAACACGCGGATCAACCGGTGTGGTGGCCGAATAATCGAGATAAATTAGGGACTTTGTTTCACTCATGGTTGTGCACTCTGCCTGGTTAAATTCTTCAAATCTTTACTGTAGAAGTCGGAGACTTCTATGCTTGGGCGTGAAATGTTTTCATACCCGTTAATGTGTGGTTGAGTTAGTTACGAACTCAACTTTCTGATCTTGGCGCTCTGCTGTCATTTTGACACCCTTACGCTTGGTCATGTCTGCGAGGGTTATGTCTGATAAAAATGTGCGTATCTGATCACTCAGGTCAGACCACAAATCATGGGTCAGACAACGTTTATTATCCTGACAGTCACTCATGCCACCGCAACGTGTTGCATCAACACTTTCATCAACGGCTGCAATGATGTCGGAGACAACAATGCTCTCTGGTTCACCATTTAGCTGATAACCACCACCAGGGCCACGCATACTAGTGACTAATCCTGCCCGGCGCAATTTTGAAAATAATTGTTCCAGGTAAGACAGTGATATGTCCTGTCTCTCTGATATTTCAGCCAGTGATACCGGTTGGCCACCATTGTGTAACGCCAAATCCAGCATGGCGGTCACTGCATATCGACCTTTTGTCGTTAACTTCATGCTTTGCTCTCCATTCAAGCTGGGGCAATCTTAGCAATACTTGATTAAAACAGTCAAGTATTAAGGTTTTTCTCTTGTACGCCGGTAATAAGGTCTTCAGCAGCGTCATTATTGCCATTGCAAACAATACGTTCTGCGTCCAGTTTAGGTAGTGGTGTGTCCTCGAATTCGCCGCCTAAACGATTGATTTCTTTGCATAAGCGATCCATTCTATCTTCCATTAGCTGAATGTGATCTAGCATGCGATTGACCGCATTAGCCATTGGGTCAGGCACATCTTGTTTGGCCCCGTAAGCATCAAAACCCATTTTTTCGGCGAGCGCTTCGCGTCGTTCTTGCTGAAACTTTTTCGATTTGGTGACCTGCCGCCCCGGTACACCAATGATGGTGGTGTCGGTGGGCACGTCCTTGACAACCACCGCATTTGAGCCTACCCGTGCACCATCATGCAGGGTGATTGGCCCTAATACTTTCGCGCCCGCCCCAATGACCACATTATTATGCAGGGTAGGGTGACGTTTACCTGGCTTCCAGCTGGTGCCGCCGAGTGTGACGCCGTGGTACAGCGAGCAGTCATCACCAATTTCTGCGGTTTCCCCGATGACGATACCCATGCCGTGGTCAATAAAAAAACGGCGGCCAATAGTCGCACCGGGATGAATTTCTATGCCGGTATACCAGCGTGGGATATTCGACAAAAACCGTGACAGCCATTTGAAGCCTTTGCCCCACAGCCAGTGATTCATGCGGTGGAATAAAATGGCATGGATGCCGGGGTAAGTGGTCAGAATTTCAAAAACATTACGTGAAGCCGGATCACGGTCAAATATGCAGTAAATGTCTTCGCGGGCACGCTCAAACATGGAATCACCTTATTGTATACAGTAAGCCAGTGCTATTAAGGAGCTAATCACGGCGTACTTAATTGCCGTAAATAGTTGGCGCTGGCTGAAAAAAAAAGTATGTTGATCAAAGTCGTTAACTAAAAATCTTAAATTTAGTCATTCGGTGGCAGACTCTAAAACAAAACGGAAACTAAGGGAAATAACTATGTTACAGGTTTTGCGGATTCAGGGATTTATCGCTTTTATTACTGTGGTATTTCTGAATGCATTTGTGGATCTGGGGCATAAGATCATTATCCAGAATACCGTGTTTAAGATCTACGACGGGGAACAGCAAATCATTCTGACAGCGATTGTTAATGCTTTGATCCTGTTGCCTTTTATTATGATGTTTACCCCCGCCGGGTATTTTGCAGATAAATACCCCAAGCATCAGATTATGCGCTTCAGTGCGTGGGGCGCAACCCTTCTGACCTTGTTGATTACCCTGAGTTATTACCAGGGCTGGTTCTGGTTTGGTTTTGGCATGACCTTCCTGTTGGCGATGCAAAGCGCTTTCTACGGCCCTGCCAAGTTGGGGTATATCCGTGAATTGTTGGGTGAGAGTGCCTTGCCGCAAGGTAATGCGCTGGCTCAGTCAACTGTGATGATTTCCATTTTGTTAAGTACGTTCTTCTTCTCGGTACTGTTTGAGTACTTCCTTAACGATTTCACGATCACTAATGAGTCGGGCGTTTTGCAGCAGATTGCACCTTTGGGATGGTTACTGGTTGGTTTTACTTTATTGGAGTTATGGCTGGCCTACCGCATCCCTAAGGCGGGTGACACTAATCCTGCGATGCAGTTTGAGTGGGATGATTATCTGCGCGGCAAAACAGCGAAAGAAAACCTTAACCGGGTCTGGAACAATAAGCTGATCTGGCTGACCATCATCGGTGTGTCTGTCTTCTGGGCGATCTCACAGGTGGTGCTGGCGACTTATCCAGCTTTTGCGAAAGCACATTTGGGCATCACTAGTACGGCTGAATTACAGGGCATTATGGCCTTCGCTGGTATCGGTATTATGATTGGCTCTTTGTTAGCGGGGCAGATTTCTAAAAACCATATTGAAACTGGTTTGATACCTATCGGGGCTATCGGGGTGGCTGTGACGATTGCGTTGATGGGCTGGTTTGATAGCCGGTTAATGCAGGCGTTGAATTTCTTCGTATTAGGTAGCATGGGTGGTTTATTTTTGGTGCCGCTCAATGCGCTGATGCAATATCATGCGCCCAAAGATCAACTGGGCAGAGTGCTGGCTTCCCATAATTTGGTTAATAATGTGATGATGCTGGGCTTCCTTGGGTTGACTATTGTGATGGCGCTCTTGGGCTTCGACAGCCTTTATATGTTTGTTTTTCTGACCATTGTTGCCTTGGTGGGAGCGGCCTACACCATCTACCAGCTACCTCAGTCATTGCTGCGCTTTATTATCAGCCGCCTGTTTCATGCCCGTTATCGTTTGAAGGTGCAGGGTTTTGAAAATCTGCCGCCGGAAGGCGGGATGTTATTGCTGGGTAATCATATCAGTTACATCGACTGGGCTTTGGTGCAGATGGCCTCGCCGCGTAGCCTGAAGTTTGTGGTGGAAAAAGGCTATTACGAACGCTGGTACCTGAACAGTGTGCTGAAAATGATGGGTATCCTGCAGATTCGTGCCGATGATAAAGACAATGCCATGCAGCAGGTTAAAGAGCTGTTACAGGCTGGTGAGGCGGTTTGTTTATTCCCGGAAGGTGCTATCAGCCGCACTGGTCAGTTATCCGCATTCAGTAGTGATTATGAGGCGGCTATCACAGGCACGGATGCGGTGATTGTACCGTTTTATTTACACGGTTTATGGGGTAGTCGCTTTTCGCGCTCCAGTGGTTTTTTGCGCCAAAGCAGGCAGTCGGGTTTTAAACGTGATGTGGTGGTGTCTTTTGGTGAGGTGCTATCGGCAGATACGCCTGCACACCAGTTAAAACAGCGCGTATTTGACCTGTCTTTCAGTTCATGGGAAGCCTATCTGGCATCGATTGATCCGATACCAGTGAATTGGATTCGGGTGGCCAGTCGTCATGGTTTTCGACTGGCGGCAGCGGATGTGGAAGGCGAGCCACTGAGTAATAATCGTTTTATTACGGCAGTACTGCGTTTTGCGGCATTAATTAAGCAGCATAGTCCGGAACAGAATGTCGGCTTGTTATTGCCTACCAGCGTGGGCAGTAATATTGCCAATATGGCGGTGTTGACCTTGGGTAAAACCGTGGTTAACCTGAATTACACGGCCAGCGCTGATGCCTTGCAAAGTGCAGTGGAGCAAGCTGAAATCAAACGTATTTACACCTCCAGGTTGTTTGTAAAACGCCTGAAAGAGCGTGGCATTGATATAAAAGACATATTTGCTGATACACCACTGATTTATTTGGAAGATCTGAAAAAAGAAATCAGTCAGCTACAATTAGTATTAACGTTATTGATGGTGGTTGCTTTGCCGGGGCGTTTGCTGCAACTCCTGTTTATAAAGCCTATCAAGATGGAAAGTACGGCAGCTATTCTGTTTTCCAGTGGCAGCGAAGGTGCGCCCAAGGGTGTGCAGCTGTCCCATCAGAATTTGGCTGCTAATTCTCGTCAGGTGGCTGATACGTTGAATACCCTGGAAAATGATGTGATTATGGGTACCTTGCCTGCTTTCCATGCCTTTGGTTTACTGGCGGGTGTGTTGTTGCCGTTGTCTGAGGGGATTCCGGTGGTGAGTCACCCCGATCCGACGGATGCTGTGACGATTGCGAAAGGTGTTGCGCGATATGAA
Organism: uncultured Thiotrichaceae bacterium; assembly: GCA_937931765.1. GTDB lineage: Bacteria > Pseudomonadota > Gammaproteobacteria > Thiotrichales > Thiotrichaceae > Thiolinea. The sequence continues at coordinate 228 of CALHAO010000103.1, read as the reverse complement.
GCCACGGTATTATTCGGTACGGCCACTTTCTTACGCCTTTATGCACGGAATAAAAAGGTGCATCCGCTGATGTTCCAGTCGCTGCGCTATGTGGTGGCGGGTGCTGAAAAGTTACCGCCAGATGTGCGGAAGTTATTTATGGATCGTTTTGGTAAAGCGATTATGGAAGGTTACGGTACCACGGAAACTTCGCCGGTGGCGGCGGTCAATGTCCCCGATAAACTGGAA
>CALHAO010000102.1 GCA_937931765.1 uncultured Thiotrichaceae bacterium | reverse complement strand
TGCCTGCATTTGATGGTTTTGTTCTGGAGCCAGTGAACGGCAAGGTCATGCTGCGTTGGCGTCACAAAGGCAGTGAAAAAGTCATGGGTGCACACCTCACCTCTGATGGTTCCCTGCGCCTGTTTTGTTTGATTACCCTATTCAACTTACCGGATTCACGCTTACCTGATGTTATTCTGTTGGATGAGCCAGAGTTGGGTTTACATCCTTATGCCATCCAGCTTCTGGCAGCGATGATGAAGAGCGCATCCAAACGTAGCCAGATTATTGCCTCTACCCAGTCTGTTACTTTGGCGAATGAATTGGATTGGCAGGACATTGTGGTCGTACAGTATGAGGATAATGCTTCTAATTTTGTACGTCTGGATGAGGAAGCTTTAGAACCTTGGTTGGATCAATATGCTATCGGTGACATTTGGCAAAAAAATCTGATCGGAGGAACGCCTGCATGTTGAGGATTGCGATCAGTGTGGAAGGCGCAACTGAGCGTGAATTTGTGACACAAGTGTTGGCTCCCTATTTTCTGGCAGAGAACAAATATTTACTACCAGTGGATATACGTGGCAATGTCAGTTTGGACAAAATCCGGAGAGAGTTACCGGGGCTGTTGTATGGCTTCGATTACGTCACCACGCTGTATGATTTTTATGGATTTAAACGTCGTGAAAACCGTTCCATTGATGAGCTTGAGCTGGCTATTCATGCATTGGTTTCCACCGAGAAATCTGGCTGCTTTATCCCCTATGTACAGCAGTACGAGTTTGAGGCGCTGCTGTTCAGTGCACCTGATATATTAGCTGAGTGTTTGGGGATAGCAGATCGTGCGCAGCATTTTCATCGATTGGTGCAGGCATGTGGTGGAGCAGAGCGGATCAATGATGGTTTTGATACCTGTCCCAACCGTCGTATCAGTAAGGAATTTCGAGCCTATAATAAGAAGCTACATGGCCCTGAAATTTGCCAATCCATCGGACTGCCATTGATCCGTGAAGCATGTCCTCGTTTTGACCATTGGCTAACCAAACTGGAATTGATAGGCAATGAGTGATGATCAAAGCTCACCAATCAGGTGGGTGAAAAGTGTGACCAGATTACCTTCGGAGGAATAAAATTTATGAGTGAAAGTACTGATCTATTACTACGTGATGATAATAACGGGATTACCACCCTAACCCTGAATCGCCCGGATAAATTCAACGCCTTATCAGAAGATCTGATTATCGCCATGACTGACGCGCTGGATGCTATTAAGGTAGATGAGAGAGTGCGGGTGGTGGTGATTAAAGCCAATGGTCGTGCATTTTGTGTCGGGCATGATCTGAAGCAGATGCGGGCTAATAGTAACCGCGACTACATCAAAACCTTGTTCACCCGTTGTGGTGAGATGATGCAGCGGCTGGAAAGCTTGCCACAACCGGTGATTGCCAGTGTGCATGCGGTGGCGACGGCGGCAGGTTGTCAGTTAGCGGCGGCTTGTGATTTAGCGGTGGCCAGCGAGAAGGCTAAGTTTGCCGTTTCTGGTATTACGTTGGGATTATTCTGCTCTACGCCTGCGGTGGCACTGAGTCGTAATATCGGACGTAAGGCTGCGATGGAAATGTTGCTGACCGGTGATTTTATTGATGCGCAAACAGCACGTGAATACGGCCTGGTGAATCGGGTGGTAGCACCGGAAGCATTAGATGAGACTGTGTTGGAACTGGCGGAGAAGATTGCCTCCAAGCCACCTTCAGCGGTAAAAATGGGCAAAGAATTATTCTATCAGCAGCTCAATAAGCCTTTGGATGAGGCCTATGCATTAGCCAGTGAAGCCATCACCTGTAATATGTTATTGGACGATACGCTGGAAGGTGTTGATGCGTTTATTGAAAAGCGTAAACCAGCTTGGCCACGTTGAGTGGTGTGGCTGGATAGTTAATCTGGCCTGAAACTCAGCGGCTTTTTAATATCGCAGATTGTCCAGTTTGATGATGCCTTAAAGGTCTCGTTATCCCTACGATGGCGTGGGCTGGACATGCTGCCAAAGGCGCTTTCTTTTGTACCGTTTACTAAATCGATGCTCTGCTTTTTGAACATGGCGGTGGCTTTGTTGACGGTGTGATTTTCGTAATTAGTCAGCCTGAAACGTTCTGTCTTGCCGTGGTAACGGAACTGATAAGTAATGTCTTCTTTGCTCCATGAATCATCTTGCGGCTCCGACTTAAATTTAATTTCAAAGGTACCTTCATTAATTCCAATATAAGAAACCGGCTCGGCCATGTCCGGTGATGCAGCATTTATCGTCGGCACAAATTTGCGGTAGATGCGTTTTCTGATCAGCTTTTTCTGGTCGCCTTCTTTGATGGTAAACAGCATTAATAGGTGACGTGGATTGGTGTTGATGTCTGTGGCTATCAGATTACCGCTACTACTTTGAATATTAGCTTGGTCAGTTTTCTGAATAATTAGCGCATAGTCGGTTTGTTTGTCTTTATTCAGATCACCTCCCGCCAGGGCAATGGCTTGCCAATGCTTTGGGATGAAACCGGACACTTTATCCAGTTTGCTGGCATCGATCGGAGCATAGGGTTCACTGTAGTCGCAGTAGCCGACTGAGGTGCTGAATAGTAACAAGGCAGGCAGCAGAGTTTTCATGATTTATTTTGCAGGCTGAAATAATAACTATAGAACAGAATAGCTTGTTGCGGTTAGTGGCAATTTGCACGTTCCATGTAGCTTGGCATACTACCGGTTACCTTGTTAAGGAGAAATGCCATGTCTTATTTCACTTTTATCCAGCGCTGGTCGATGCGCATTAGCCTGCTGTTACTACTGACTCTACCCACCGCCAATGCAGCAGAAAACGATGAATCCGCCATCTGGGAGGCACTACGCAGTGGTGAAGGCGTCGCGCTGATTCGCCATGCATTAGCCCCCGGTGGCGGCGATCCCGCTAACTTTGCTCTGAATGATTGTAGCACCCAGCGTAATCTTTCTGATACGGGCCGTGCTCAGGCGGCGGTAATAGGAAATCTGTTTAAAGCCGCTGAAATAGATGAAGCCCGATTATTCTCCAGTCAATGGTGCCGTTGTATGGAGACCGCTGAATTGATGGCGATAGGTGAGGTGACGCCACAGCCCTCATTGAATTCCTTTTTCCAACAACGAGAGCTGGGGCCTGGCCGACTCGCTGATTTACAGCAATGGCTGGC
>CALHAO010000101.1 GCA_937931765.1 uncultured Thiotrichaceae bacterium | reverse complement strand
TGTCCGTCCAATGCGCGTCATTTTGGCGATTTTGATGATCCGGAGTCCAATGTCAGCAAATTGACGCGTGAGCGCAATGGTTATGGTCTGATGCCTGAGTTGGGCTACAGTCCGACTAATCAATATTTGCCGCCGCGTCTGACGCGTCCGATACCGACTGATGATGTGAAGAAAACTTCACTGGTGAGTTCGGTGAAAGAGTGGGCTAACAAAACGATTGCGCGTTAAGGAGATTTAATTATGCATCCGGCATTTTCGGTTATTTTCTTTACGGTTGCTTCAGGGGCGGGTTATGGCTTGTTTATCCTGTTGGCCGTAGCACACATTTTTGGCCTGAGTGATATTGATACGTCTACCATGCTGACTGGCGGCATTCTTGCTTTGGTGTTGATTACAGCGGGTTTGTTGTCTTCTGTTGGTCACTTGGCTAGCCCGAAGAACGCATGGCGGGCTTTCTTCCGCTTCCGGACTTCATGGTTATCCCGTGAGGGCGTGTTTGCAGTGGCTTTCTATCCTGTAGCGATGTTGTATCTGATTGGTTTTTGGCTAAATGATGGTGGGCCTAATGGTCTGGTGGTTCTGTTTGGTCTGGCGAGTATCGTGCTGGCACTAGCGACAGTGTTTAGTACCGGAATGATTTATGGTTGCCTGAAAACTATCCGGCAGTGGAATACGGCACTGACACCAGCTAACTTTATTCTGATGGGGCTGGCTACCGGCGGTGTTTTACTGACTATGGTGTTGGCATTCCAGGGTAAAGATGTTGTGGCTATGGCGGGTTTGTCTGCTGTACTGCTGACGTTGGCTGCTGTTACTAAGGCTATTTATTATTTCTGGATGAAGACAATCACCGGCCCGACCATTAATACAGCGACAGGCTTTACCCGCGCTAAGGTGCGTCTGTTGGACGCAGGTCATACAGCGGGAACCTTTCTGACTGAAGAGTTTGGTTATCAGGCGAATACTGGTTTGATTGCTATGCTGAAAACAGCTGTATTTGCCCTTGGCTTTATCATTCCATTATTGGCTATGATCGCTGTATATAATGGTGTTGGCGTCGGGTTTCTGGCTATTGTGGCAGCGCTGTTTACCTTAGCGGGTGTGGGTGCTGAACGTTGGTTGTTTTTTGCCGAAGCGCGTCATGTGGTTAACCTGTATCACGGTGCTCAGCACACTTGATGTATGGCTTAATGTCACATAAATGCAGAATAGGTTAAAAAAGGCTAGAAAGTACTTGAAACCAAAAAATCCTTGTGTAGAATAGCGCACCTTGATCGGGCCGTTAGCTCAGCTGGTAGAGCAGTTGACTTTTAATCAATTGGTCGGGCGTTCGAGCCGCCCACGGCCCACCAATCATATCAAAAGGTTGTAGTTTTTAACTACAGCCTTTTTTTATGCCTGATATAGTTCGTAGATATTCCGGAATTATCCTTGAATCTAAGTGCACCTTGTGTAGAATAGCGCCCCTTGATCGGGCCGTTAGCTCAGCTGGTAGAGCAGTTGACTTTTAATCAATTGGTCGGGCGTTCGAGCCGCCCACGGCCCACCAATCATTTAAAAGGCTGCAGTTAATTGATAACTGCGGCCTTTTTTGTGTCTGTTAATTATGTTTAGTTATCCCCAGCGAGAGACAAATAAGGTGCCACCTGGTCTTTGCTCCATAAGCGTGGTGCGTGCGCTGTACCGTGAGTCCACGATGTAGTCCGGCTCAGATGAATAAGTCACGTCTGATCCGGTGATACGGCCATTGCTGTCCAGTGTGACGGTGACTTCCTCTGAGTAAGTATTCACGATAGACAGGCCAACACCTTCCACGCTGGTGGCGGATGAATTATCTCTCACATCATCATACGAGCCTACAGCCAATACCAGCTTACGGGTGTGGTTAGCGCCGTCTTTTTCGACTTTAATCACGGTCACTGTGTGGTCATAACGCCGGTCGCCGCTGTGGTCGATAAAAATCAGGTGGCCGGGTTGTAGTTTATCAACAGGTACTTCCGGTTTGGTGCTATCACCACGGTTGCTCAGGGTGGGATTCCAATCAAATAAACGGGTCGTTGAGCGGGCTACCTGGTGAGCGCTCAGTCGCGGGTAGTGCACGTTTACGCCATAAAGCATGGAATGTTGTGGGTCGAGTTCCTGTATTTTGAGCACGGCGTTGTAGCCGGGTCGCCTGACACGAATGTTATTATCGCGCCGCAGCCGGTCAGCACGGCTAAATAATCCTCGTGTTTTGTCACTGGTGGCGATAATCCATTGTCGCCCGCCTTCATTGTTGCTCAGTACCGGATGTGGTAAATCAATAAAGCGGTCTTCTTTGATTTGTTTGCGGAATTGATCCATCAGGAATAGAGCGATATTTTTGCAATCGCCCTCAATCCGGTTTTGTTTCATTATTTCCCAGTAATGACCGACGAAGATTCCATAGGCCTGTTGTATTTCAGTGCTATTCCAGGAGAGGCGCTCTGAGGTGCTGCGAATGCGGACTTCCGGTAGTCGTAAACGCCGGAAGCCGGACAGGTAAATGAGCGGGTCGGAAGCTTTTTGGGCGGGTGTGCGTAAATCGAGTGTGGCAACTGCATTGTCCAGAGCGCTAAGCAGTACCTGATTAAGGGTGCCGGTTGGGGGTAGGGCGCGACTACTCTGGAAAGCCTTGATAGCTTGTTCGGTCAGCCCACCGAATTTCCCGTCACATAAATCATGCAAGTATCCCAGTCGTCCCAGCGCGTACTGTATGGCGACAACCTCCTGGCCGTTGTCGCCGCGCTTTAGCTCACCACGCAGGCCATTGGGAAAGGCGCTGAACAGTGCGTTATCTCTGAGTTGTCTGGTGTTATGTGCGCTGGCGGTGGTGGCTAGTTCGCGTAGGGCAATCACAATTTTGCCCACTGTGGTCGGTGCTGCCGGTTGACCAATATCCACTGAAGTGCGGGTGCCGTTAACATCAAACTCATCGATGGCGGTGAATAGCAGATCCATTTCAGCGCGGCCACTAATAGAGCCGGTATTATTATAATCCAGCCTTACCATATCGATCTCAGACAGTCGTGTGTCACGGGTAGCGACGGCAACGTTGATGGTCTTATTGTTCATTTCCTGTAAGAACGCAGTTCGGGTCAGGGTGGTCATTTGTGCATACCTTATGGCCAAAAGGGGTTTTGAATAAGTATATGCTTATTCCGGTGGCTTCGCAGGAGCCGTTGGTGGGTAAAATAAGTCCCGGTTTTACCTGGGTCAAGTTAGCAGAAGACGATTGGGTATATAATGCGGGTAAATCCGTTAGTAAGGAGTATGAAATGAAAGAGTCACTACAAAAATCGGTTGAGTCATTGCGGGCTGAGCGCGATGAGTTGCGTTTACAGATGCACTTGGGTGAAATGGAACTCAAAGACACAGAAGAGTGGGAGCAGGCTGAAAGTTATTGGGAGCAGCTGGAGAGTAAGCTGCTGCATATTGGTTATGAGTTGAAAGACGAGTTGCAGGAATTAAAGGAAGGTGCTTCAAAAAGCCTTTGGAAATTGCACGTACAAGCCAAAGATGAGGCACATGATTTGGGTGAACAGTTAGAGGAGTTGCAACAATCAGCCAAAGATCAGTTATTGAAATTGGGTGTTCAGGTGGAAGAAGAAACACATGACCTGGGTGAAATGCTGGATACCCTGCAGAAAAAGGCAGTTTATACCCTTGATGACCTAAAGCTGGAAATCGAGGAAGAGTTGCATGAAGCTAATGATGAAATCAGCAAAATTTACCAGCGGGTGCGCCAGTACTGGAGTTGAATTGGGGTCGATGTATCTGGCAGCTTCTTCATCATGATTTAAAGCTGCCAGGCGTGCTGTTTGGGTGTGTTTGTTTATCTGGCTGTATAGCTTTTAAGCCGGGTTTCAATCACCGATCCTTCCTCATTGTGACTGATTTTTACCGGTACAAAGTCAAGCTCAGGCGCTAGCCAGATGGTGGTGATGCGCTCGCCATTGTCTCGAATCATGCGGATTTTTTCGCAGTTATACTGGCCAGCTGGCAATGACAACATTTCCTTGCCCAGGCGTTGGAAGCGATAATCTTTGAGTTTGCCTTTCTCAGTGACCCTATAATTTAATGGCCGGTTGGCTTTCAGGTCATCCATAATCCGTAGTTCAAGCAAGGCAGGGTCAAGTGTACCGTTGGGAACGGTGAGTGAATAGCCGTCGTTTTTATATTGGCCTTTAACCTGTGTGGGTGTTACGAAACTGAATTGATCTCTGCGGTCTTTGCGTTTGTTTTTGTGATGATGCAGGTATTGTTGTGCTTTGAGCAACGCACCTTGTTGTGTGCCGCTGCTGCGTTCGGTTAATGTATCCCCGCTGAGAAATGCGGCGATGCCATTGGCTTTTGTTTGTTTAAGGTAAGTGTATTGGTTGTTGGAATACACCAGATTGGCGTTCATGTCGCCGAGGCTTATGCCGGACTTCATCACGGCATAGTTTGCCTGGAAAGCCTGTGGTGCTGCCAGTAGGCTCTGGCTGATCAATAGGGTGCCTAGTAAACCTAGTGTTGCTAATGTCTTAATCGTATTTTTCATCTTTCTGCTCCCGGCTTTTACAAAGCTTGGTTTTCAGTCTATTTTATACAGAGTGTGACTGAATAAGCTGAAACAGGTTCAATATAAGCCCTGAGTGGTATGGTTTTGTGGTTACACTGCCTAAGAGTGTTTTTTTGAGCTTGATTTTGTTTGAACTGGACGCATACTGTGTCTTGCGCTATAAAAGAACGATAATTTTTTAGACCAGCTGTGGAGATATTCCGTGAGCAAAAATATTTTAGCCCTGTCAGATAGCACATTTGAGCAGGATGTATTGAATTCTGATGTACCTGTTTTGGTTGATTACTGGGCAGAATGGTGTGGGCCGTGCAAGATGATTGCTCCGCTACTGGATGACGTTGCCAGCGAATATGCCGGGCGCGTGAAAGTTGCCAAGATTAATATTGATGATAATCAGGGAACACCCGCAAAATATGGTGTTCGTGGTATCCCAACACTGATGTTATTCAAAAATGGTGAAGTTGAGGCTACTAAAGTGGGTGCGCTTTCCAAGTCGCAACTGACAGCCTTTCTTGATCAAAATATCTGACTGACCTGATTGAGTGCCTGTTTTGATGGTGGTTATCCTTGAAAAACCACCATCAGGCATTATTTAGGTAATGTTTTAAGAATATTTCTGGACTCTTTCTATTGTCCATGCTAGCTTTAAATAACAGCCCTGTCGGGTTCATTGTCCCTGAAATCTCGTTTTTCTTTTTCTGAGTATCAGCATCTGAAACACAACCGTCCAACCAATTCGGTTTGTGAGGTTTGTTGGGGTATTTCCTCTCTACTATTTTTTGTGCCACAGGTGCTTAAAATCATTATCTGACCTTTTTTATCTATCTATGAATTTATCCGAATTAAAGAAAAAACCAACTGCTGAGTTGTTTGACATCGCCCAATCTATGGGCGTAGAAGGAATCTCCCGTGTTCGCAAGCAGGACATTATTTTTGGCATGTTGAAAACACATGCTAAAAGCGGCGAAGATATCTATGGCGATGGCGTGCTGGAAATCCTCCAGGATGGTTTTGGCTTTTTGCGATCGCAGAGTTCTAACTATATTGCCGGTGCTGACGATATTTACGTATCTCCCAGTCAGATTCGCCGTTTTGGCCTGAGAACAGGTGACAGCATCAGTGGCAAGATTCGCCCGCCTAAAGACAATGAGCGTTATTTTGCGCTGTTAAAAGTTGATACCATTAACTTTGAGTCACCTGAGCAGGCGAAGAACAAAATTCTGTTTGAAAACCTGACGCCACTACATCCTGACGAAAGAATGCGCATGGAGCGGGGAAATGGTAGCCGTGAAGACATTACCGCACGGGTTATCGACATTGTTGCACCTTTTGGTAAAGGGCAACGTGGTTTGATTATTGCGCCACCTAAGGCCGGTAAAACGCTGATGTTGCAGAACATCGCGCAAAGTATTGCATCCAACTACCCTGACTCACATTTGATCGTATTGTTGATTGATGAGCGTCCGGAAGAAGTCACCGAAATGTCACGCATGGTGCAGGGCGAAGTAGTTTCATCAACCTTTGATGAGCCAGCCACGCGCCACGTACAAGTGGCTGAGATGGTCATTGAGAAAGCTAAGCGTCTGGTTGAGCACAAGAAAGATGTCATCATCCTGCTGGATTCGATTACACGTCTGGCACGTGCTTACAATACGGTAGTTCCATCCTCTGGCAAGGTATTGACCGGTGGTGTTGATGCAAACGCTCTACAGCGCCCTAAGCGCTTCTTTGGTGCGGCACGTAATATCGAAGAAGGTGGTAGCTTGACTATCATTGCTACTGCGCTGATTGATACCGGTTCGCGTATGGATGATGTTATCTACGAAGAATTTAAAGGCACGGGTAACAGCGAAATCCATCTGGATCGCCGTATTGCTGAGAAGCGTGTTTTCCCGGCGATCGATATTAACCGTTCCGGTACACGTCGTGAAGAGCTGCTGACTGACCAGGAAGAGCTGCAATCCCTATGGATTCTGCGTAAATTCCTGCATAGCATGGATGAGCTGGAAGCGATGGAACTGGTATTCGATAAATTATCGAAGACTAAGACCAATAATGAATTCTTTGATGTGATGAAACGCGGATAAGCAGTTTATTGATGGGGCAGTCCTTTGTTAAAAAGGGCTGCTTCTTGCGATACGACAGAAGCTTGCTCAAGCTTTGTTGAAAGCTCTGGGTGCTATCTTTGAATCAGGCAGAAATCTTGTCGAGTTCCAGTCCTTCCTTCTGTAGATAACTATCCAGTTTTCTTCTGTCAATATTAACCGTCAGCAGAAAATCGCCTTGCTCAGAAATACTTTCTTCTTCAATAGCCTGATCATCATAAAGGCTGGCACGTAAACGTCCCTGTGCGGGTGTTAGTTTCAACTGCCCACGAAAAGCCTGCTGTGCAAAATATTCGCCAAGGTAGTCCAGCAGAATATCCAGTCCTTCACCACTTTGTGCTGATAGCCATATCTTGTCTGGCTGTAATCCTGTGCCACGTTCAACGCCAGCGGTTCTGTCACCCAGATCAATTTTGTTCATAATTTCAATCTGAACAATATTCTGAGCGCCAATTTCTTGTAGCACTTCGTTGACCTGATCGATATACAGGTCGCGCTGTTCGTCATTGCTATCAATCACATGCAGCAATAAATTAGCTTCAGTGGTT